>JACCRD010000052.1 GCA_013813755.1 Acidobacteriota bacterium
ATGCTGCATTATAATTTTCCCCCGTATTCGGTGGGCGAAGCCGGACGTTTCGGTTCGACCAGCCGACGCGAAATCGGACACGGAAATCTGGCTCGACGCGCAATCGAACCGGTTTTGCCCGACGAAAGCGAGTTTCCATACACGCTTCGGATAGTTTCAGAAATTACTGAATCGAACGGTTCCAGCTCGATGGCTTCGGTTTGCGGCGGTAGTCTGAGCCTAATGGATGCGGGCGTTCCGCTTAAACGCGCGGTGGCGGGCGTGGCGATGGGCTTGGTGATGGAAGGCAATCGTTACGCAATTTTGTCGGATATTGCCGGCGCCGAAGACCATTACGGCGATATGGATTTCAAAGTAACCGGTACGACTGAAGGTATTACGGCTCTCCAGATGGACATCAAAATCGGCGGCATCAACTCAATGATTTTGTCGGAAGCGCTCGAGCAAGCCAGAAAAGGTCGGCTTCATATTCTCAACATTATGACGCAGGCGCTTAACCAGCCACGCACTGAACTTTCCCAATACGCGCCGCGCATTATTACAATTAATGTTCATCCGGATAAAATCCGCGAAGTAATCGGACCAGGCGGCAAAATAATTCGTTCAATCACCGAAGAAACCGGCGCGAAAATTGATATTGCAGACGACGGTACAATCAGTATCGCGACGGCTGACGGCGAAGCGGCGCAGGCGGCGATCGCCCGTATCCGCGCGATTACCGCCGAAGCCGAGATCGGAGAAACTTATCTTGGAACGGTTTCGCGCATCGTCGATTTCGGCGCTTTTGTTGAAATTCTTCCGGGACTTGACGGACTTTTGCATATTTCAGAAATTTCCGACCGTCGCGTTAAAGACGTGCGCGACGAATTGAAGGAAGGTCAGCAAATAATGGTCAAATGTATAGGCAAGGAAGGCAATAAAGTCAAACTTTCCCGCAAAGCCGTTCTACAGGATGAACAATCGCGAGGTGAAAATGCGCCGGCAAACGATGAGTAGAAAAAAGTAAACGAGGCTCAAATTTTGGACGGCTTCGGTCGTCCATTTTTATTTCTTCGGGCTTTACGATTAGTCTTTTAGCATTTACCATTAACCTTTTACAAAATTATGGCAGCAGAAAATATCGAAACAATCGTCTCTTTAGCAAAACGGCGCGGATTTGTTTTTCCTGCGTCGGACATTTACGGCGGCTTGGGCAGCAGTTGGGATTACGGACAGCTTGGCGTCGAGCTTGCCAACAACATCAAAAAATCCTGGTGGAATTGGCTGGTTTATGAACGCGACGATATTGAAGGAATTGATTCTTCGATTATCCAAAATCGTCTGGTCTGGAAATATTCCGGTCACGAAGACACTTTTTCCGACCCGCTAGTTGATTGCCGCGAATGCAACGCTCGACTCCGGCAGGATAAATTAGAATTTGAAACGGACGCAAGCGGTACTGTGAAATACGAATGCTCAAATTGCGGTTCGACGAATCTGACTGAGCCGCGCGACTTTAACTTAATGTTTCGCACGACTTTAGGTGCGGCTTCAAGCGACGAAGACCCGATGGCTCTAGCTTACCTTCGCCCGGAAACGGCGCAGGGAATTTTTATCAATTTTGCTAATGTTCTAAATACTTCACGTCGCAAATTACCGTTCGGTATCGCGCAAATCGGCAAAAGTTTCCGCAACGAAGTAACGCCCGGAAATTTTATTTTCCGCACAAGGGAGTTTGAGCAGATGGAGATGGAATATTTCTGCCGTCCCGAAGACGCGCCGCAACTGCTTGAAGATTGGATAGCGAATTTTCAAAACTGGTTCGCGTCAATCGGAATTTCCGCTGAAAATCTCAAACTTTACGAGCAAACCGCCGATGAACTCGCGCATTACGCCGCCCGCACGGTTGATATTTTGTATCGCTTTTTCCCCGAACGCGAAGACGAAGTGAAACAATTCGACGAATTAATGGGCATCGCCAATCGCACTGATTTTGATTTGAAAACGCACTCGAAAAAACCCGAAGACGCGGAGGGCAGACGCCTCAACATCGATTCAACCGAAGATTTATCATATTTTGACGAAGCGACGAAACAGCGATTTTATCCATACGTCATCGAACCCGCCGTTGGAGTCAATCGAACTCTGCTCGCTGTTCTGATGGACGCTTACACCGAAAAAATCAACGACAAAGGCGAAAAGCGCGTCATCTTAAAATTAAAGCCCGAACTCGCGCCAATCAAAGTCGCCGTTTTACCGCTTGCCAAAAACAATTCTGAAATCGTTGAAATGGCGAGAAAAATAAAAAAGAATTTGCAGCCCGCGATGCGTGCGGTTTATGACGACACGGGCGGCATCGGAAAACTTTATGCCCGGCAGGATGAAATCGGAACGCCGTTCTGCGTCACGATTGACCACGAATCTTTACAGGATAATGCCGCAACTGTCCGCGATAGAGATACTTGGGAGCAGGAAAGAATAAATGTAAATGAGTTGAAAAGTCATCTGCAAAAGCGTTTGCTGTAGCAACATCGCAAAATACAGAAGCGAATTATCTCCGATGATTTCGCATTCAATTTATGTCAAATCTTCCGGACAAATTAATAAAACTGGCTGAAATTATCAAAGCAAACGGCGGACGCGCAATGCTCGTTGGCGGTTGTGTGCGTGATGAGTTGATGAACATCGAGCCAAAGGATTTTGACGTTGAAATATACGGCATTGAGCCGCAAAAGTTAAGAGGGATTCTTGAAAGTTTCGGGCGCGTTGATGCGGTGGGTGAAGCGTTTACGGTTTATAAAATTGGAAATGATTTAGATGTTTCGCTTCCGCGCCGTGAAAAAAAAGTTTCGCGCGGGCATAAAGGTTTTGTTGTCGAAGGCGATCCAAATATGTCTTTTGAAGAAGCTGCAAGGCGACGCGATTTTACGATTAACTCGCTTTTGCAGGACGTTTTAACCGGCGAAATTATTGATATTTACGGCGGGCGCGAAGATATTGAGCGAAAAATAATCCGTCACGTTTCAGACGAGACTTTTAGCGAGGATTCTTTGAGAGTTCTGCGGGCGGCGCAGTTTGCCGCGCGGTTTGAGTTTGAAATTGATGCGGAAACCGTTGAGCTTTGTCGCGGGATTGATTTAACGGATTTGCCGAGAGAAAGAATTTGGGGCGAACTGGAAAAATTGCTTTTGAAAGCCGAAAAGCCTTCAATCGGGCTGCAAAAATTTTATGATTTGAATATCGTCAAACAATTGTTTCCTGAAATGCAGGCTCTGGTCGGAGTTCCGCAGCAGATAGAGTGGCATCCTGAAGGCGATGTTGACACGCATACACTGCTGGTTGTTGACCGCGCCCGCGAACTTATCGATGATTTGCCATACGCAAAGAAAGTGACGGTAATGCTCGGCGCGATTTGTCACGATTTCGGAAAACCTGCGACTACCGAATTTTTTGACGGCAAATGGCGTTCGCACGCGCACGATGAAGCAGGAGTTGAACCGACCGTTTCTTTTTTGGACAAACTCGGAATTTATACAATCAATAATTTTGACGTCCGCGAGCAGGTGATTCAACTTGTTCGCTATCATTTGAAGCCCGGAGAATTTTATAAACAGCGCGAGAATCTGGGCGACGGCGCGTTTCGAAGGCTCGCCCGACGAGTCGAACCGGATTTGCTGTATCGCGTTTCACGCGCCGATACTTTGGGGCGCAACGCCGTCTGGATGCCGAAAGAAACGTGGTTTGATGCCGTGCCGCAAGAATGGTTTATTGTGCGCGCGCGGATGCTGAAAGTTGAAAACGAAGCGCCGAAACCAATTTTAATGGGCAGGCATTTGAAGGAATTAGGTTTAGAGCCTTCGCCGCGATTTGGTGAAATTACAAAAACAATTTATGAAATGCAGCTTGACGGCAAAGTTGAAAATTTAGATACGGCGATCAGAGAAGCTAAGAAATTAATCGATCAAACAAAAAATTAAGTGTAAATTTGATGAGCAGCGAACAAAATCCATCCAAAAATAAAATTCACAATATTGTAATTTTAATCGGCAGCATCGTTGTCGGCACATTTCTGATTTATTATTTCTGCAATCCGAAGCCGCAATTTTTTTACGATTACACATTTCGCGTCGCCGACAATTTTTTGCACGGCGCGCTTGGCTTCAAAGAAAAACCACCGTCCTGGCTCAATGAATTCGTTCCATTTGAAAACAATTGGTACTCGGTTTTTCCGTTTGGAAGCGTGTTGACAATGCTCCCGTTCGCGCTTTTCAAGGTTTTCGGATTGATTAATGATATGCCCTCAGCTTTTATCTCCGCGCTGACGGCGAGTCTTATTTGCCTGTTTCTTCTTTTGATGGCGCGAGAATATGATTACGGCTGGAATAAACGCATTCTTCTGGCGTTGGGGATTTTGTTCGGAACCTGGATGTGGACGAATGAATCGATGGCGAGCGCGTGGCAGCTGGCGCTCGGGTTTGCGATGGTCGGTGAGCTCGGCGCGATTTATTTCACCGTTTTTAAACCGCGACCACTTCTGGCAGGAGCTTTTTTCGCGCTCGCTTTCGGTAATCGAACCGAAGTTTTACTGACCGCACCAATTTTTATGTTTCTGCTTGCGCAAACGGATTTAAACCGCCGAGGCGTAAAGATGTCAGAAAAAGCCGAGTCAAATGTTTTAAATTCAACATTTGAAGAACACGCCTATGAAAAACAATCTTCGCTGGCGCAACCTAACGGCTCGAATTTTAGCGAAAATTTTCGCAGCTTCGTAAGTTTATTTTTGAGCAGATGGAAAACGCTTGCGTTATTTTGCGCTGTGCCGTTTATTTTGGGCGTTCTGACTTTGATTTACAATTACATTCGTTTTCATTCGCCGACTGATTTTGGATACGCGCGGATTCCGGGCGTTTTGGACGAGCCATGGTATAATCACGGCATTTTTTCGCTTTATTATATTCCGGGACAAGCCTACGAGATGCTCTGGAAGCCCTGGGAATTCAAAGACAAATTTCCATATCTCGTGCCGAATCCGTTTAGCGCATCAATCTTGTGGAGCAGTCCGTTTATCCTGCTCGCTCTAAGATTTGGCGCGCGCGCTAAAATTTTGAAATACGCCTCCTGGACGGCGATTTTTATTTTAACTTTTCTATTGTGGATGCACGGAAATTCGGGCGGCTGGCAATTCGGTTATCGTTACGCGATGGTGCTTCTGCCGTGGATTTTTTTGATTCTGCTCGAAAACAGTCCGAAGAAAATAACTTTGCTCGAATGGGTGTTTTATATTTTCTCCATTATGGTTAATGCTTACTCTGTTTATCTTTTTCACTGGTCGGAATATATTAAAACGTAGAGAAAACTTTTCATCGCTTCAATTTATTAAAAATCAAAAATGTTTTTAGATATTACGCCGCTTAAAGTTTCGCGCGATTATCGTTTTTTATATTTCGGGCAGCTTATTTCGGCATTCGGCACGATGATGAGCTTCGTGATTGTGCCAGTACAGGTTTATCAACTGACCAATTCGACATTTCTCGTCGGGCTGCTCGGGGCGGTAGAATTTCTCCTTATTTTGTTTATGGCTTTTGTCGGCGGCGCATACGCTGATTTTATCGACAAACGCCGAATGCTTAGGTTGACGGAAATCGGACAAGTTACCGTGACGCTTCTCCTGCTTTTCAACGCGCTTCTTCCAGAGCCGCGCGTCTGGCTACTTTTTGTCGGCGCCGCGCTGCACGCTGGGCTTTCTGCTTTGCAGCGCCCTTCCTACGAAGCTTTACTACAAAAAATTATCCCGCCGAATCTGCTCGTTTCGGTCGGCGCGCTAAATTCGGTGCGCTGGAATCTGACTTCAATTTTAGGTCCGGCGCTTGGCGGAATAATTTTTGCAAAATATGGTGCAAGCGTTGCTTATTCGATCGATTTAATTACGTTTATCGCCTCGCTCATCGCGGTTTTTTCAATCAGTGCGGTGCCTTCGCCGAAGCAGGAACAAGGTCGCCCAACGCTCCAGATGGTTTTTGAAGGCGTGCGCTACGCGTGGCGGCGCAAGGAAATTCTCGGAACGTATCTGGTAGATATGAACGCGATGTTTTTTGGAATGCCGACGGCGCTTTTTCCAGCAATTGCTTCGAATTTCGGCGCTGAAACCGTCGGACTTTTCTATGCCGCGCCCGCCGTTGGAGCACTTGTCGCAACTCTTACGTCCGGTTGGACGAAAAAAATCAATCGTCACGGTTTGTTTGTCGCTATCGCTGCCGCTCTGTGGGGCGTTTCAATTATCGTCTTCGGTTTTTCAACCAATGTTTATGCAGCATTATTTTTTCTCGCATTAGCAGGTGGTTTTGATATGATAAGCGGAATTTTTCGTTTCGTGATGTGGAATCAAACAATTCCGAATCACTTACGCGGACGGCTTGCCGGACTCGAGATGATCAGCTACACGTCGGGACCAAAGCTCGGCGACACCGAAGCCGGAATTGTCGCTAGTCTTTTCAGCGTTAAAGCTTCGGTCGTCTCAGGCGGAATTCTTTGCGTTGTCGGAACAGGAATTTTGTCGCTTCTGTTGCCGCAGTTTATAACTTACGACGGACGCGAAGGACTAAAACAAAAGGAACTCGAAGAAGCCGAACGCGAAATGCTGCTGATGTTAGCTTAAAAATATAATAAATTAACTTTGGCATATACAGCAAAATTTTAGAAACTGATAAATACAATTCCAAATGATTAAACAGGAGGGAAGTTTATGCCTTTGATAAAAAAGAGACAACTTGAAAATTGGCTGCAACTGAGCGGCGAGGAACGTGAACGATTCGTAGAAGCGCTGCCGGCGAAACAGGAAGAAATCGAAAATTTATTTGATTATCTCGACCGGCGTCTGAAAGACGAATCGTGCGTCCATAACTTAAGATTTACAATGCAGTTCCTGATGGAAAAGCGTCTGAATATGCCGAAAGTAATGAGCTGGCTCAACGAAAACGGCGGCTACTGTGATTGCGAGGTGCTTGAAAATATCGAAAAACAGTGGTTTCTGGCATTTGATGAAAAAGATTAGACAATTTTTGCGAGCTTCGTTTTATACCGTCGTATGTAATCAGTGAAAGTTAAATCAGTCGGATTTCCAGCGAAATAAAAAAGGTTTTGAATCTACACAAAACTTTTAAAAACACTTTTTATTGCGAACGCAAAGTTCCGAGCGGTTTGCGAAAGAGAACGTCAAAACTGGCGATTGCTCCGACCAGCATTACTAAACCGGCTGTAATTAATACGCCCAAAAGAGTTAAAGCAAAATCAAATTCCCATTCAATGTCAAAAATATATTTTGAAACGGCAAATGAGAGAATCGTGGCAAACGCGGAACCGATTATTCCGGCTAAAACTCCTAAAATTCCGTATTCGGAAAAAAGAATGGCGGTCAAAGTTAAGCGTTTTGTGCCTAAAGTTTTCAAAATTGCGTTTTCGTAGATTCGTTGCGATTTGGTTAAAGCAATCGAGCCGATTAAAATCAGCATTCCGCTCAGGATGACAAAACTACCGACAAAGGAAATCGCCAGGACAAAGTTGTTGACGAGCTTTTGGACGGCAGCGACAATATCGGCGACATCAAAAATCTGCACGTTCGGAAATTTATCGATGACATTGCGCTGAAGTTTGGCGCGGTCAGTTTCGGGGAGTTTTGTTAAAACGGTAGCGACGAATGTCTGCGGTGCTTTTTCGAGCGTTCCGGGGCGAAAGACGAAAACAAAAGCGGTGCGCGTGTTTCGTAAGTCGAGCTTACGAATACTAACGACACGCGCCGGAATCTTTCTTCCCGACACATCGAAAGTGATCGAATCGCCGACAGTAACTCCCAAATTTTTACTGATTCCTTCTTCGACGGACACTTCGGTTTCGTTCATTTCAGAATTAGCGTCCCACCAATTTCCCGCAATGACAGTTTCGTTTTCGTCAAGATTCGGGCGGTAAGTAACAGCAAATTCACGCCCGATTTGACCTTGCTGTTGGCGAACTTCGCGCTGCTCAAAATTGAACGGCTCGCCGTTGACGAGGGCGATACGCGCTCTAATAGTCGGAATCGCTTCGGCTGCTTCGCCAGTTCCCTCAAGCAGGATATTTTTTAATTCATCAATCTGACTTTTTTGAATGTCAATAAAAAAAAGGCTCGGAAGTTTTTGATTGCGCGTAAAATCGAATTCACGAATTAAGTTTGACTGTAGAGATTGAACCGAAAGCACAACAAATGCGCCAAGTCCGACGGCGAGCAAAATGACACGCGTTTGGTTGCCTGGACGGTAAAGCGAGTTGACCGCCTGTTTAAGCGAAAACGAACCGAAAATCCGAACCTTTTTCAAGAGCGAAGTTAAAAGAATTGCTGAGCCGTATAAAACAAAAGAAGTGACAGCTAAACCGGCGAGAAAAAACGCGCCGACTTTGAAAGAACCGGCTTGCCAGACGGCTAAACCGAGCAGTCCCGCCAGGGAAATCGCGCCGAAAACAAGTCTGGTCGGGTCGAGGCGGCGCATTTTTTCGCCCGTTTCATCACGGAGCAGCAAATTTGGTTTAATGGTGCGAACCTGCAGAAGCGGCAGGGCGGAAAAAAGCAGGGAAATCAGAACGCCCAAAAGAACGCCTTGCCAGGCAGTTGAAATCTGCACGTTATAACTCATCGCCGCCGGCAGAGCGTCGTTGAATCTAACCCGCGCAAACCACAAAAAACATTGCGCTAAAAAGATTCCAAACAAACTTCCCAGAAAACCAAGAACGAGAATCTGCAAAAGATAGACGGTAATAATTCGCGTGCCGTTTGCGCCCAGACATTTTAAGACGGCAATTGATTTGCGCTTTTGCTCGACAAAAACGCGCGCGACGTTCCACACGCCGACGCCGCCTAAAACTAAAATAAGGAGTCCGGTTAAAGAAAGATAATTTTCCGTGCGCGCGAATTGTTCGCTCAGATTTTCCTGCGTTTCGCGATAAGATTGAACGGTGAGCGTTGTGCCTTTTAAGCTTTCACGCAAGTTTTTAACTAATACGGTGGGATTGCTCGACGTGCGATACAAAATGCGCCGCCGAATACGCCCGCTGTTGCGCGTAATTCCGGCTTCGTCAAACGCCTTTTTTTCGACGAAAACACGCGACCCGAGGCGAAAGCCGTTTGTGCCGCCCGGTTCTTCATCAAACGTAGCGCGAATTTCAAAATCAGATTCTCCAATCCGAATTTTATCGCCAACTGCGATTTTCAAGTTCTCCAGCAAAATCGGCGCGACCACCGCGCCGCGATTTTCGAGCAAAGTAAAATCAAAAGTTTTTCCGCCGGAGAGCGTAAAATTTCCGACGAGCGGAAACGGCGGCTCGATGCCTTTGAGTTCGACAAAACTAAAATTTTGGTTCGCCGCATCAAAGGGGCGCGCCATCGCGGAAGTTTCAATTGCTTCGTTACGCGATTCGACAATGTTTGACGCGCCGATAATCGTTTCGATTTTGGAAATATCGGTCGGGGAAAAATCGTTGGTCGAATTGATAACTAAATCCGCTGTCAAAAGTTCACGCGCGTCACCGCCGACTGCTTGACTCAGATTTTGAATCAGCGAACGAAGCGCAACGACCGAACCAACGCCGATTGCGATACACAAAAAGAAAAATAGTAAGCGCCGCCATGATGAGCGAATTTCACGCCAGGTTAAATTAAAAATGAAATTCATAAGAAATAAGTTTAGAGAGTCTGTAAAACTTGGGAGTCAATCTTAAATTACTTCATTGAGTTCTCTGGATTCTCTGGATTCTGCAGACTCTCCAGACTCATCGCTTATTACTTCTCCGTCTTTTAAGATAATTTGTCGTTGGGCTTTTTGGGCTAAATTCTGGTCGTGCGTAACAAGTACGAGTGTTACATTACTTTGTTTATGAAGTTCGGTCATTAAATCAAAAATATGGTCGCCGTTGCGCGAATCGAGATTGCCGGTCGGTTCGTCTGCCAATAAAATTTTCGGACTGTTGGCAAAAGCGCGGGCGATGGCGATGCGCTGCTGTTCGCCGCCGGAGAGTTCGGTCGGGTAATGATGTCCGCGATTCGTCAGTTCAACATCTTCGAGTAATTTAACGGCGCGGCTTTTTGCGTCTTTCAAGCCCAAAATTTCCATCGGAATCAGCACATTTTCAAACGCGGTCAGACTAGGAATTAAGTGAAAAGATTGAAAAATAAAACCGATTTTTTCGCTTCTCAAGGTGGCGAGCGCATCTTCACTCATTTCAGTAACGCTCTCGTCGTCAATAAAAATCGTGCCGGAAGTCGGCGCGTCGAGTCCGGCAATTAAGCCGAGCAGCGTTGATTTTCCGCTGCCTGACGCGCCCGTGACGGCAACAAATTGCCCGTCGGGAATGTCAATTGAAACATCGTCTAAAATTGTTAAGTCGTCGATTCCAGAGCGTACAACTTTGGTAATATTTTTTAGTTGAATCATAAACTATCAGTCAGAAGTCATTGATCAGTTGTCCAAATCGAATTAGACAATGGCGCTTCAAAACTGTAAAAATCAATCATAGCCTGTTAAAAAGATGCGAACAAGTTCGGTAGAAATCGCATCTGAATATCAGTTTTTAGCAACCTAGATTTATGTCTATTATGAAGTTTCAAATTATTCGAGTAGCGGCGATTTTAAATTTAATTTTCGCGGGGATTTTCCTGATGGCGTGCGGCGTTTCAACCGCTGAACAGCAAACAAATAAAAAAGTTCAAAAGCCTCTTTCCGATTCGCAGGCGGTTTCAAAGGCGCCGAAAATTATCGCTTTTGGCGACAGTTTAACAGCAGGCTTCGGTTTGGCGGAAAAGGAATCTTACCCGTATCTTTTGCAGCAGCGCCTTAAAATCGAAGGTTACAATTATGAAGTAGTTAACGCAGGCGTTTCGGGTGAAACCAGCCTCGGCGGTCTGGAGCGGATAGACTGGGTTTTAGAGATGGAAAACGTCGAAATTTTAATCCTCGAACTCGGGGCTAACGATCTTCTGCGCGGTTTACCGGTGGCTAAAATGAAAGAAAATTTAACCGCGATAATCAAAAAAGCAAAAGCGAAAAACGTGCAGATTCTGCTTTGCGGAATGCTTGCGCCCCCGAATATGGGCGCGAAATATCAGCGTGAATATGTATCGGTTTTTCCTGATTTAGCAAGTGAACATAAGACAGCGTTTCTGCCTTTTATTCTCGAAGGCATCGCCCTCGATCCAAAGCTCAATCAGGGCGACGGCATCCATCCGAACGCCGCCGGCGCGAAAGTGTTGACTGAGACAGTCTATAATTCATTGAAGTTGCTCTTGAAAAAGTAAATAAAATCGCAGATAAAGTTTCTACTGGCAAAACACGCTAAAAGAAAATCAAACAAGTTGTATTTTCTTTTCGCGTATTTTGTGTTTCTGCGGGCAAATTGTTTTTAATTCCAAATAACTGTAACTTGGTTAGATCGGTAATAAAAAATTCTGGAGAAATTAAAATCAATGAATGTCACGCATCTGGAATGCGCTAGTTGTCATAAAAATTTTGCGGCTAATCAATTGCACAATCTTTGCGATGAATGCTCTAAGCCGTTGCTTGTTCGGTATGATTTGGAAACAGCGGCTCAAACTTTAACCAGGGAATCGCTCAAAAATCGTCAGCCGAATCTTTGGCGTTATGCGGAAGTTCTGCCGGTAGAAAACGCGGAAAATATCGTCAGTTTCGGTGAGGGTTATACGCCACTTCTTAAAACCGAAAGGCTCGCTGCGACGCTTCCGACAAAATTAAATCTTTTTATCAAAGATGAATCGGTCAATCCGACACAAAGCTTTAAGGCAAGAGGAATGTCTGCCGCTGTGTCGATGGCAAAGGAATTAGGCGTAAAAAAAGTTGCCGCGCCGTCGGCGGGAAATGCGGCGGGTGCGCTTTCCGCATACGCTTCGCGCGCCGGTATAGAATCGTTTTTATTTATGCCGTCTGATACGCCGCGAGCAAACATTGTCGAATGCGAACAAACAGGCGCGAACGTTACCTTAGTTGACGGTTTAATTACCGATTGCGGAAAGATTGTTGCCGAACGAAAAGATGCCGAAGGTTGGTTTGATGTTTCTACTCTGAAAGAACCGTATCGCGTCGAAGGCAAAAAGACGATGGGTTACGAACTCGCCGAGCAGTTCGACTGGACTTTGCCCGATGTGATTCTTTATCCGACCGGCGGCGGAACGGGTTTAATCGGAATGTGGAAGGCGTTTGACGAAATGGAAAAAATGGGTTGGATTAGCGAAAAACGTCCGCGTATGGTTACCGTCCAATCAATCGGCTGCGCCCCGATTGTCAAAGCATTTCACGAAGGCGAAGCTTTCGCCGCCGAATTCCCGAATGCCGCGACGGTTGCTTCCGGCTTGCGCGTGCCAAAAGCGATTGGCGATTTTTTAATTTTAGATGCTTTACACAAATCAAACGGAACTGCTATTGCCGTGAGCGACGAAGAGTTAATCGCCGCCGTGCGTGAAATCGGTGCAGCGGAAGGTTTATTCTGTGCGCCCGAAGGCGCAGCTTGCTTGCCAGCGCTCAGAAAGATGATTGAACAGGATTTGGTCAAAGATGGAGAGTGCGTAGTGATTTTCAACACCGGCGCAGGCGTGAAATATCTCGAAGCATTCAGCTAGAAAGTTATTGTTTTCAAAAATCATTTAAGCTATTCTTCAATTATTTAGAGTCTCCACTTGTTGAGGTAATTATGCGTCCTCGTCGGGCTTTTTATTTATTGGTTGTGTGGTTGACTTTTATTTAGTAATGTTTGCCCGAGCGTTTTATAATTTTTATAATCTCCGGCAATATAACCTCAAACCAACAATAGAGTATATTGCCGGTCTATATGGTAGGACTATTATTTTTAATCGGCTCGTTTCTGCTAGGAATAGGATTGATTAAAAAGGTATTTCCGTTTGCTGACGGCGCGGAAAGATTCTTTTGGGGAATTGCTGTCGGCATCTTTTTGTCAACTTGGTCGGGCTATCTCATTTGTCGTATTTTGTTTGAAGTCAACTACTTTGCCCTGATTATTTTAACTATTATAATTTGGGCATCAGTAGTTTTTCTTTTCCGCAAATTTGTTGGTGAAATACGACATTACAGTTTTGCAAACACTTTTCGGGAAAATAAATATTTAATTTTACTTTTGTCGCTTTTCATTCCTATCTTTTTTTATTTCTTCTATGTCGGAATGTTTAGAGCAAAAGACGACGGGCTGTATTTAACCGCTACCAGCTGGTATGACTTGGCTTTGCATCTTGCCATCTCAAATTCCTTTCTTTACGGGCAAAACTTTCCGCCGATGTATATGGTTATTCCCGACGAGCCGTTGCGGTATCCGTTTTTGCCGGACTTTCACGCCGCTATATTTTTAAAATTAGGATGGAGTATATGGGCAAGTTTTGCCGTTACCTCGTTTGCATCGGCGATCGCGCTAATCGGGACATTTTACTGCTTTGCACGCAGACTAGCGGATTCAAAGTCCGCTGCTTTTATCGCTACTCTATTTTTCCTTTTCAACGGCGGACTCGGTTTTATTTTGTTTTTTAGAGATTGGTATTCCAGTGATAAATCCTTAATCGGTTATTTTTTTGATATGAAGGAAAATTACACCGATATGCTCTCGCAGGGAATTAAATGGGTAAACTTGATTACCAGCGGCGTGATTCCGCAGAGAGCGATGCTCTACGGAATGCCGGTCGCTTTTGTCGTTCTCGCGCTGATTTCCATTGTCTGGAGAGATTGGTCTGAATCTGCTGATAAAAACAGATGGAGCGGCGCACGGATTTTATTCGCCGCCGGAGTTATCACCGGAATGCTTCCGCTGTATCACGTCCATTCGTATATGTCCGTCGGTTTAATTAGCGGTTTTTTATTCCTTGTTCGCCCGCGATTCGCTTGGTTAGTCTTTTGGCTTCCCGCAGTTTTACTTGCGCTGCCGCAAATGTTTGGTTCGGGAGGTCATCTTTCTTCGAGTGAATTTTTGCAAGTTCACCTTGGTTGGATGAGTTACGCCGGAACAAACTTTTTTGTCTTCTTACTTTTTAATTTTGGACTGCCATTATTGCTTATCGTGCCGTCTTTATTTGCTGCTCCTCGATATTTACAAACGTTTTATATTGCTTTTGCTGCTTTGATATTTCTTTGCTTCGTCTTCAAAATTTCCCCGAATGATTTTGACAACATAAAGCTGATGTATTATTGGTATGCGGCGACCGCCGTCGTCATTGCAGTCTGGTTAAACAAACTGACGATCAAACCCAAATTACGTTTTTTGGTTGTTCTGATAATTTTAATCTGCACCGCATCGGGTCTTTTGGCAACGGTCAGGGAAGCCAAAATGATCTACCGAATATTTTCGCCGGAGGAAATCGAAGCCGGAACTTTTTCCAGAGAGCAAACCGCGCCTGATGCCTTGTTCTTGACCGGACAATATCACAATCAGCCGGCACTTTGTTTGGCAGGAAGACGAACTTTTCTCGGATACGACTTTTGGATTATCAGCCACGGTTACAGCAGACAAATGTATGATGCGCTGAAAGCAGACGTGAAGGAAATTTATAGGGGAAGTTCTACAGCAGAGGGCTTACTCGAAAAGCACAAGATTGACTACATTTACGTTGGACCAAACGAAAAAAAAGACTTACAGGTTAACGAAGATTATTTTAATAATCGTCATATTCTCGTATTTAGAAACGCAACCATTTCGATATACAAGATACAAAGATTCCAAAACTGAACATACGAAAATTGAAGCAATTTTAGTTACACACCTATCATAAAATTTCCAGAATGGTTTAGCCGAAAACCATTGCTTTTCATAGCCTTTCGCGCTAACCTGCGAAATGAGAAAACTCTTTTCATACGGAGAGAAATATGCGT
>JACCRD010000056.1 GCA_013813755.1 Acidobacteriota bacterium
TGACACTGAAGCGACTGATTGACCTTCTAAGATTTTCTTAACGGCGTTTTGTTTAAATTCTATATCGTATTTTCCCATACTCTCATTTTACAGAGAGTTTGGTGTGCGGTTAAATTAAACCATCTCACTTATTTCGGTGATGAGCGAAGATGATTTTCGCTTAAATGCCCGTTTTGCTGAGGGAGCGGCTTTCGATGTTTCGATGCTCAGACATATTCGTGAAGTAAACAGAAAAGAGATGGTGATTTTCCCCTGGCGCAAAGGCGATATTTTAGTTCTTGATAATCTGCTGACCGCGCACGGACGAATGCCGTTTACGGGAAATCGAAAAATTATTCTCGCTATGACTTGAAGCGGACAAAAGAGTTAAAAAAACTTTTGGAATAAAAAAAACTAAAAAATTATACTTTCGCAAAAGTTAAGCCGGTTTGTCCCTGATATTTTCCTTCGCGGTCCTGGTAGGAAACTGCACATTCTTCGTTTGATTCAAAAAACAAAATTTGTCCGATGCCTTCATTGACGTAAACTCGAAGCGGTAAATTTGCAAGATTTCCGATTTCAACGACCAGTCTGCCCGTCCAGCCCGCTTCGAGTGGTGTTGTATTAACCAGTAAGCCAGCGCGAGCATAAGTGCTTTTTCCGACAGCTACAGCGGTGACATTGCGCGGCATACGGAAAGTTTCAACCGTTACGCCGAGACCGTAGTGATGCGGCGGCAGCAAATAATATCTCGCTCCGTCGTCAGCAACGCGAATTTCCGGTTCGATTAGAGATGATTCGTCAAATTTTTTCGGGTCAATTTCAAAACCGTGAATCGGCGAAAAAACGCGAAAGCCGTCGTCGGCAAGCCGCATATCATAACCGTAACTTGAAGCACCGGCGGAAATAATGCGGTTGCCATTCATTTCTCTGACGAGTTCCGGAAGAAATGGCTGGATCATCTGCTGCTCTTCTGCCATCCGGCGAATCCATAAATCTGATTTTATACTCATAATTTTTTCTGCATTCAAACGAAAAAGAAAAGCGATAAGAAAACATAACTTATCACTTTCCGGTAAAAATATTCAAAATGTAAAACAGGAAATTTACTCTTCGAGTTGTTCGTCTGAAAATTTTGAGTCCCGAATTTTAATCGTTCCGTCTCCGACAATAAAAGACAGCCGTGTCCTGCCTCTGCCGACTCTGGCAGCGATTAATTTTTCAGTAAATTTTGCGCGGTCCGGCGGTTTTAACAAGTTCGAAGCGTTTTCAATGCGACCTGTCCGCAGAATTTTCGCGCTAAATTCGGCATCGATATTGTTTGTTAATTCAACGTTTATTGTTCCGTCCGCCATCTGAACATCAAAATTGCTCTCGGGCAAACCGCGGGAATTGACGGAGACATCGACATTTCCGCTGCCAAAAGTCGCATTGATTATTCCGCCCTCTAAATCAAGCTTCGCGTTTGAGCGCAGAAAATTTATCCGGATCGCGCCCACGATTTTTGAAATTTGCAGATCGCCTTGCCCGCCGTCAATCTCCAAGCGACAAAAGCTTGGAACTTTTATTCGATAATCAATTCTAAATGGCATCAGTAAAAGATTTTTTGGGAGCTTTCCGGCGATTCGCTTGAGATAATTTTTGTCGTGCGTACCGACGCTGATGATGCTGAGATGCCGAAAATGTTTATCTAAAATAAAGCCGTTGATTTGGGCAAGCCGCGCTAAATCCATTTCCGTTTCTGCTTGCACTTCAATGTCTGCTGAGATTTCAACTTCATTTTTCTGCCAGCCCTCAATCGACACCGAACCGCTTGGCGCGCCGACAATTGAAATTGTGCCGCCGGGTTCAAATTCAAGATTGTTCGTTTTATAAGTTGTCCGCTTGATTAAAGATTTTGTTTGCGCCCGGAGAATTGGGGTAAAATTCAAAACAAAAATAGCGAGCAGGAAAAAGTTCAGAAATTTCTGTGTCTTCATTTTATCTGCGAATAAACGAAATGCTTTTGCGTTGGCTGGTCACGGTCATTGTCGCGCTGCCATCGCCGACTTTGCCGATGACGCGCCGTCCGTTACCAATAAAATTCATATTCGCACCTGAAAACGCGCCGAGAGAGATGTTGCGCGTCGAAGGAGCAGTGGCGGTCAGACGGAATGAAGAATTTGCGGGAATGTGCAGATTGATATTGCCGCTGGTGGTTGAAAATCGATATATGCCACCTGAGTGAAGCTCGCCGTCAAAAAAAATGTCGCCCGTCATATTTTCAGCCGCTACATTTTCGGCGCTGATGTTAGTCAGAGTAATATCACCGTCGGTTGCGATATGCGCCCGGACAAAACCGCCGCGGACATTTGTCACATTCAAATTTCCCATCATTGTTTCAATATTGACGGATGAAAAATACGGAACTTTTATGATGAAATTGACGCTGCCAACGTCATTTATTCCCTGATTATCTTTGACCAGATTAATCTGAATCATGCCGCTTAAATTTTCAGGAGCGATTTTTGTGTTGGAATTTTCCATAAAAGCCGAAATTTTGACTTCCGCTTTATCCCAGCCTTCAACCGTCACGGTTCCGGTGCGATTCGTTAACAAAAGCCGCACATTTTTACTTGCCGGATAACTTTTTGAAAACTTTTTCTGTGCGGAAATTTCCGCTGGTGAAGACACAAAGAAAAAAACTACGCTTAACCAAAGAATCGTAGTTTTCTTTTTTGCTGAAAAGTTTAATAGTTTTTTCAATTCAAAAATCATCGCCTGATACAAAAATTATAGTTCGGAAAATTCACGAAGCAGATCGACCTTTTCATTTAAAGCCGAATCAAGCATTTCACCGGAAAGTTCATCGTCGGGATCTTCCAGCAAAATTTTGTCATATTCATACACTACTTGATCTATCTCGTTTAAATTACGGTCAAAAGCTTCACGCAGATGATACTCCCAATTCGCGCGGCGGGCTTCAACTCTTGCTCGCCAATAATCAATTGTTGCCTGCTGCTCTTTGATTCGTTTTTCGCGCGTCTGCTGTGGCGTAGCGATTAAGCCGACTTTGCCTAAAACCTTTTCAAAAACGTTAGGGGCGGCGTTAGCGTAATTTTCTTCGCCCGCGACAAAATTCTTAAGTCCGACAACTGTTAAAAGCGAACTAATTAGCGCAATGCCCAGAATTGACGCGACAACCTGCGAAGAAGAAAATTGCCAAAAACTGCTTTTCGCTTTTGACAGCCAATTTGTTTCAGCCGGCTGTCGTTGCTGTTGGTTTTCCTGGTAAATTTCGGATTTAACGTCACTTTCAATAATATTATTAATGCGGCACCAGAGGGCTTTCGAATTTGGAAGAATGTCTTCGGCTTCGCAAAAATCGAGAATCATCGCGAAATCCTCGCAAACCTTCGCGCATTCGGCGCAGAGAGAAAGGTGAGTCTGAACATTTATCGAAACATTTGGTTCGAGTTCATTGTCCAGATAAATACTAATCAATTCCTGACATTGTTCGCACTTCATTGCTGAATTTATTTATTTATAAAAAATTTTAAAGACGTTTGCGCCAAATTTTTGACTTCACTTGAATAGATTGTCGCGCAAAGTTTTAGGTTGCCTTGCAAATTTGGGATTCAGTTTAAGATTCGTTTTGTTTAATCAATAAACCGCGCAGTTTGAGGCGCGCTTTGTGAAGTTGTGACTTTGAAGTACCGACCGATATTTTGAGTAATCTGGAAACTTCCTCGTGTTCGTAACCTTCGACATCGTGCAGCACAAAAACGCTCCGGTAACCGGGCGGCAGCTGCGCGACGGCGCGCGTAATCGCAATCCGGTCAAGTACCGGCATCCGCGCTTGATTCTCGGTTCCCGGCACGATTTGTTCGGGGATTTCTCCGTCTTCGGAAGTCTTTTCGTTCTTCACGCTCCGCCGCCGGAAATGCATCAGAACCTGATTCACCGTCAGGCGATGAAGCCAAGTTGAAAATGCCGATTCACCACGAAAACTGCCGATTTTACGAAAAAGCTGAATGAAAACTTCCTGCGTCAAATCCTCAGCTTCACTCTGGTTGCCGGTCATTCGCAGACAGAGGCTGTAAGTGCGACGGTGATAGCGCTCGTAAACAAGTTCAAAAGCCGCAATATTTCCCACCGCCGCCAGTGTTGTCAGTTCGAAATCGGGAGTGTCCGCCTTAAAACTTTCGATAACAGGCGAAGCGGCCAGCTGTGTGGCAGAAACGCAGGTGTTTTCCTCAGCCGGAAAAACGCCTTCGCGTTCCAATGCTATTGAGGTTACGTCCATATTTGTGACTAATAAATTGGTATCAAACTTTGTGGAATTGCTGGTGTCTATGATGTGCCACCTCCAAATTATAGTTGTATCGCAGCACAAATATTTTATGCTGAAACGCAGAAAAGGTAAATGTTCAATGTGTTGTATTTGTCTGTCGGGTAAAAAACAAAAGACTTTTCAAAAGATTTTTGTTATAAATTCAACTATTAAAATTTTTATAACCCGATACTTAAAATGAATTTATAGCGAAATAGTTATGCTTTTCCTGACGCAATCCGCCGCCGTTTACGGCATCGACGCGCTTATTGTTGACATTGAAGTGAATCTGCAGCCCGTCAAAGGCGAAGCTGATACAACTTCGCCGGTCATCATCGTTGGTTTGCCGGACACCGCCGTGCGTGAATCGCGCGAAAGAATCCGCGCGGCGATTACGAACAGCGCGTTTTTCTTTCCCTTTCACAAAACGACGATTAATCTGGCGCCTGCTGATGTCCGCAAAGAAGGCGCGAGTTTTGATTTGCCGATTGCTCTCGGAATTTTAGGTGCGAACGGTGATTTGGGAAATTTTGAGGCGCTTGAAAATACTTTAAGCATCGGTGAACTATCTTTAGACGGGCGCGTCCGTCCGGTGCGCGGCGCGCTTTCGATTGCGCTGCAAGCCCGCGAAAACGGAATCAAAAATCTTCTGCTTCCAGAAGAGAATGCGACCGAAGCCGCAGTCGTTGCAGGCGTTGATGTTTATCCAGTGAAGGATTTGAGAGAAGCATTGGACATTTGCCAAAGTTTGCAAAGCGGTAAGGAAATGCAGATTCTTCCGCTAAAGCTTGAAAAATCTGAGATGAAGCCGGAAGAAAATCGTTATCGCGCCGATTTTGCCGAAGTGCGCGGACAGCACAGCACCAAACGTGCTCTCGAAGTTGCCAGCGCGGGCGGTCATAATATTCTTTTAATCGGACCGCCGGGTTCCGGGAAGACGATGCTGGCAAAGCGTCTGCCGACGATTCTGCCGCCGCTCGAATTTGAAGAATCGCTCGAAATTACAAAAATTCATTCGGTCGCGGGGCTAACGGGAAAGAGCGGTTTGATAACGAGCCGCCCGTTCAAATCTCCGCATCATACGGTTTCGCAAGCCGGTTTAATCGGCGGCGGCTCAATGCCAAAACCCGGCGAAGTTGCGCTCGCGCATCTCGGCGTTTTATTTCTTGACGAACTGCCCGAATTTGACCGGAATGTTCTCGAAGTTTTGCGCCAACCGATGGAAGACAAACAAGTAACGATTAGTCGCGCGGCAACGTCTCTGACTTTTCCGGCAAATTTTACGCTCGTCGCTTCGATGAATCCGTGCCCGTGTGGCTA
>JACCRD010000060.1 GCA_013813755.1 Acidobacteriota bacterium
AAAATCAGGTTGAGGTAACTCTTTCGAAAATTTTGCCGCTGCCGTTTGAGACGCAGAGAGACGATTGGCGGTTATCCGACGGTCAACAGTCGAGAAGACATTTGCGATGAATCCCGAAATTTCAATCGTTATTCCAACGCTCAACGAAGCGAGTTCAATTGCTGAAGCTCTCGCCGCGCTCGAATCTTTGGGCGAAGACATTGAAATTATTATCGTTGACGGCGGCAGCGATGACGCGACAGTTTCGATTGCTGAAAACTATCCGGTAAAAATCCTGCGTTCGGAGCGCGGGCGCGGGCGGCAACTGCAAATCGGCGGTGACGCAGCGACAGGTGAAATTTTATGGTTTGTTCACGCCGACACGATTGTTCCGACGAACGCGATTTTTGATATAAAACGCGCTTTGAAAGATTTTCGCGTGGTCGGCGGAAATTTTACGATTCGTTTTGACGGCGACGAATTTGCCGCGAAGTTTTTGACGTGGCTGTATCCGAAATTAAATTTGCTCGGATTGATTTACGGCGACTCGGCGATTTTCGTGAGGCGCGAAGTTTACGAAAAACTCGGCGGATTCAAACTGTTTCCGATTTTTGAAGATTTGGATTTTATCGAAAGGTTAAAGAAAATGGGCGGTATCGTCACGTTGCCCGCCGTCGTCGTAACTTCTTCAAGAAGATTTGAAAATCAAAGTTTCTCGCTGACTTTTCTGCGCTGGACGATTTTGCAAATACTTTACTGGCTCGGCGTAAAGCCCGAAACGCTAATGAAGATTTATTTTCCAGCTTCAAAATCGTAAAAACGCTAAACTTATCTTTTAAAAATTTCGCGATTGGCAATCATCCATTGATAAGTTTCGGGCGCGATTTTACGCGTTGCTTCCGTTTCTAAAAACTCATCGCGCAAACGGCGCAAATCTTCCATCGTATCAACATCATACCAACCGGAAATCGTTTCAAAACCGCTGATTTTCAAGTCTTCAATGTTTGCAGTTATTTGCTCAAAGACTTTCGCCGAACTCCATTCGATACAATCGAAAAGCGTCGGGTAAATCTTTTTCGCGCCAATTAAATAAAATCCGCCGTCGTCTGATTTTCCTAAAACTATCTCCGCTTTCGTCTCCAAATCTGCAAAAGCGCGTTCCGCAAATTCAACCGGAAACGTCGGGCTGTCCGTTCCAATCACTACAACGGCTGCGTCCGAGTTTGCGCCAACGGCGAATTTGAAAGCGTTCGCCATTCGCTCGCCTAAATTCGCGCCATTTTGTTCGATTAATATTAAATCTTCGCTGTTTTCAAATTTGTCGAAATAATCTTTTTCTCCGGCAGGCGAAAAAGCTATAAACAGCTCGTCGCAGATCTTCCGGGTTTTGTTAATCGTGTCAAAAAAGAAAGCTTCGGCAAGCGTGCGGCATTCTTCGAGGGAAAGAAACGGCTGAAGTCGCGTTTTGACGTTTCCCGCGCGCGGAACTTTTGCCATAATGATAATCGTTCGTTTCATTACTGAATAATTTTACAGGTTTTGCAAATTTTCAGATGGATTAAATTAGGTTAATGATGCTGTTAGAAATTTATGAGCTATTACAACGAAGAAGATTTGGGCAGATTCGGCGAAATCGCCAAACATAAACCGGAATTATTCGAGAAATTTCTCGCCTGGTATGGGGCTTGTCAGGAAGAAGGCGCTTTGTCGAAACGCGAAAAGGCGTTAATCGGTTTGGCGGTCGCCGTGACGGTGCAATGCCCTTACTGCATCGAGGCTTTCACGAATTCCAGTCTCGAAAACGGCTCGAATATGGAGCAGATGACCGAAGCGATACATTTAGCTTCGGCGATTCGCGGCGGCGCGAGCTTAATTCACGGCATCCAATCGCACAACGCGCACGATAAAGTTTCGATGTAACGGGCGGTTTAATGATACAGACGGCAGTTCAAATTACCAGAGGCGGAAGATCGCCTTTTCCGAAATCGCCGGTCAGTTTTGATGACAAACTCGGCGGCGCGGAGTTGCGGGCGAAAGCGATTGATGTTTTGCAGGTCAATGTCGGCAAACTCTGCAATCAGGCGTGCAAACACTGTCACGTTGATGCCGGTCCAAAGCGGACGGAGATTATGACGCGCGACGTGATTGACGAATGTTTGCGGGTTTTGCGCGAGAACAAAATTTCGACGCTCGATATTACGGGCGGCGCGCCGGATATGATTCCTGATTTTCGCTATTTTGTGACCGAAGCGAAAAAAACCGGCGCGAAGGTTATCGTGCGGCACAATTTGACCGTGATGTTCGAAGAAAATCAGACGGATTTGCCGGAATTTTTCGCCGCCAATCAAATCGAAGTCGTTTCATCTCTGCCGTATTTTTTGCCGCAGCAAACCGACGCGCAGCGCGGACGTGGAGTTTTTGAGAAATCAATCGAGGCGCTGAAAAAATTAAACGCGGTCGGCTACGGCATCAACGAGAATTTGATTTTGAATCTCGTCTATAATCCGACGGGAGCGTTTCTGCCGCCGCCGCAAACTGCTATCGAAGCCGATTTCAAACGTGAATTAAAGACGCGCTATGGCATCGAGTTTAATAATCTTTTCACGATTACCAATATGCCGATTGCGCGTTATCTCGATTGGCTGCGCCGTTCAAAAAATGAAGAATCATATATGCGGAAACTCGTCAACGCGTTTAATCCGGCGACTGTTGACGGTTTGATGTGCCGAAATTTGATAAGTGTCGATTGGACGGGAAATTTATCTGACTGCGATTTTAATCAAATGCTGAATCTCGGTTTAGAAAATAACGCTCCGCAAACAATTGCTGAATTTGATTTCGGCAAGTTAAACGCGCGGCGCATCGTGACCGGTTCGCACTGTTTGGGCTGCACTGCCGGAGCCGGCTCAAGCTGCGGCGGTGCGGTCGCGGAAGGAACTTGAAATTAACGGTTTAATAGAGTTCAAATAAGGATGGGTCTTTTGATAACAACGCCTTCCGTGCTTTAGGAACCGACGACTTTTTTCAAGAAAAAAGGGCAAAAGTTGGAAACTGGCATTTGATACGGAATTACAAATACTTTCAGTTTTGTCGGAAACGGATAGTTTTAACAACTCATTGAATTCTTTGGCTTATATACCGGATTTAGATGACCTCTTTGTGTTGCTAGACAATCAGATTGCATCTTCAGGAGCAAATCCACAAGACTGCCGAATAGACATCATTCAGGAAGACCGCAAATAATCAATGGAGATTCATCAACACGCCGAAATGACATTTATTGGCAAAAAAGAGTTTTTGCATTTGGCACTTTTCAAAGCCTTGTTTCAATTGTCCACATTAACAACAAAAGATTCATTTGCTCTCAAATGCCAGCTAATACCGGGCAAAAACTTAGGGTGCTGAACAAAAAATGCCTTAACCTCTGAAAATTTCAAAAAACCGATTTACAATAAATCTTTAGGCTCAAAGAAGTATGGCTGGTCGCCTATGTCGAGTTTCCCGCTCCGAACTTTATCCCGAAAATCAAAAAGTTTCTCTTTGATTTGTCCGGTTAATTTATAGCCCTCAACCAATTTATCTCTAAACAGGACGTATCTTATAAGTTCTTCCATATCAAAAACCAAATGAATATGTTTCATGTATTCATAAGGTTTTTCATTGTCTGTTTTAGTTTTTGAAACACCACCGGAACTCAATTCGCCGTTCCTGTTAAATTCAAAAGCTAAACTTTCGCCCATAATGGTCGAGAATGGAATATACATTGCACAAAACTCTTTTTCCATATCGTGATAAATTATTCTTAAATTAATTTGGTTTTTTGTGCAACACTTTTCTCAATTAAATGAGTTAATACAGTTTTCCAGCAAATCCTGTTTGGCTTCCGGGTTAAGGGTTACATTTAGCGAAGTCTAAACAACAACACCTTGTTTTTCCAAACATTTTGGACAAGTAATTTTTATTTTCTCTTTGTTTGACATGGCAGTTTTGTTAATTCTTCTCTATTGAAATTATTTGGGATTCGTAACTATCGACAATCCAACCAAGTTTTTCAACAACATCTTGTTCTTCTGTAATTTGATTAAGCGGGATCATTTATAAATAAAAGAAATTAAGGTATGAAAGCATTTGGAATTGGTTTATCGGTCGGATTGCCAAATGCTACGCCCGAAAACCCTTGCGCGCTGAGTTGCGCATACCATGTTCCCTGCCGAAAGACAGCGATGTCAGCTTTTCCGTCGCCGTCATAATCCGCCGGTACCGGCTTGTCCGTCCCGAATCCAAATTGCAAACTTTCCAATCCAAGCTGGCTTCGGCGGATGTGCCACACGCCATTTTCCACACGGAACACGGCAATGTCTGCCTGCCCGTCACCGTCGTAATCTGCTGCCACCGGCTTATCTGACGAAATACCAAAATTGATCGAAGTAAATCCATCCTGGCTCCTTTGCAGATACCAGGTGCCATCTGAAGGGCGATAAACCGCCACATCCGCTCGTCCGTCGCCGTCATAATCCGCCGCGACCGGAACGTCGCCCGTCTGCCCGAACTGCACTGAAGACACTTGATTATTTACCAGATTAAACATATACCAACCACCGTTTGACGGTCGAAACACGGCAAGCTCGGCGCGTCCGTCGTTGTCCCAATCGCCGGAGACGGGAACGTCGCCCGTTGTACCGAATTGTTCAAAACGAAAAGTGTTGTCGGCGGAATTCAAAACGTAAAAGTAGGCAAACGCGTCTTCGCGGAAAACGGCAATGTCCGTTCGCC
>JACCRD010000080.1 GCA_013813755.1 Acidobacteriota bacterium
GTTAAGAATAGACTTTCAGGAATGCAGCGCGCGCAGACAATGGAAGAAATCGCGCGTAGTTCACAGAATGGACGCGGACAAGGCGGACAAGGACAAGTCGGACAAAATCCGACGGCTGGCGGCAGATATTCGAGTCGTGTTCAGTATCCGTCCTCGAGAACCCAAGTTTATACGAACGGAAACTCTTTACAGATGAGTATTCCGAGCAATTGGCGCACTTTTGAATCACAAGGAACAATTACCTTTGCTCCCGAGGGCGCGTACGGCGACAGTGGTATTACGCACGGCGTAATGATCGGCACTGCTCAAGCACGGAGTAATGATTTAGCGCAAGCCACCGAAGATTATGTTAACGGCGTAATGCAAGGCAACAATTATCTGCGGCAAACTTCGAATTTTTCGCGCAGCACGCTTGCCGGAAGAAATGCTTATACGACAGTTTTGGCGGGACGCTCGCCGATTACAAATCAAACCGAAACGGCGACCGTATTTACAACACAGCTCCGTAACGGCAGTTTATTTTACATTGTAATGGTTGCGCCGGAAAACGAATCTTCAAACTACAACGCGGCTTTTCGCAATATGCTTCGCTCGATTCGTCTAAACGATTAAGAGATAAAAAATTTGTTATAAAAAAAGTGGATGGAAATGTTTAAACATTTCCATCCACTTTTTTATTTGAAGTTCGCTAATTTATTTGCCGAAATCTAATCTTCATTCTATTCAGAAGCAGGCTACTGCTCGCTATCCCAAATTTCAACGATCGGCGGGCAGTAACCCGCCTCTGAACCCTTGAGATAATCTAAGAACTGCGCACCTTATTTTTTTTCTTCAACCTTTTCAAATATTCGACGGAAAATCGGCAATCCTTTTTCTTCCACCGCCGCTTCCCGCTCGGTTTTGACGGGAAAAGGATTTTCGTCAACTTCAATTTCACGTAGATTTTTGTTTGCTCTAAAGGTTGCAAACATTTCCTCAGCCAGAAAATCAACATCGGTTTGAATAAAAATTTTGCCGTTTAATATAATATGTCGCACGATGGTTTCGACCAGATTATCTTTGACCATCCGGCGTTTGGCGTGTTTTTTTTTATACCACGGGTCCGGAAACTGAATGGTGATTGTCCGCAAAATATCTACCGGAAAATTTTCGAGAAGTTTGTCCAAAGCAAAAGTGGCGTTGCAGAATTCAAAATGCAGATTGTTTAAATTATTTTCATCTCTAATTTTATTTGCTTCTTCAACCAGCGGCTCGCGGATTTCGATGCCTAAAAAATTCCAGTCCTGTTTTATCGCCGCCATTTTTAACAAAAACCCGCCGCGCGCCGAACCGATATCGAGGTGAAACGGCATTTGCGGACGGGCAAAAACTTTTCGAATCTCAATCGCTTGCGGCGTAAATTGATAAAAAGGCGCAAGCGGGTTGACGTGCTGGTGAATACGGACTCTCGACATATTTTGAAAAAAACTTCAGATCAGCTTTGTAATCAATAAAATGCTGAAGATGCTGACCACTACAAAAGTTCCGAGCGCGACGAGTCCGGCGATTTGAGCGGCGTTTCCCGCTTCACGTGGATCTTTTTGCAAATCCTTCGGAATCTGAATAAACCCGTAAACCGCTCCGACGATTAAACCGCCGAGATGCGCGAAATTATCGACCGTCTGATTGAGAAAAACTCCGTATAAAGCGATAAATCCGATGTTGAACAGCATATTTTTGAGAAATTCATTCGAGAGAAGTTTGCGGCGTATAAAACCATAAGCCGCCAGATAGCCGAGAAATCCGAGAACGCCGCCGGACGCGCCAACCGATATGCCGTCGGGAACAAAAATCAAACTCAAAATTCCGCCGCCGATTGCTGCCAGCAAAAATACGATTGCCAGATGCGCGCGATTTGACAAAGTTTCGATCAATTTGCCTAGAACATAAAGCGCGTAGCAGTTTAGAAGCAGATGAATCAAGCCGCCGTGCAGAGCCGCGCCCGTCAAAATTCGCCAGTATTCACCGCCCGCAAAAGCCGGTTTGACAAATCCAGCCAGCAAAACCGATAAATTACCACCCAGCAGAATCGAATCTGCGCCATCAACCAGAAACTGAAACAGCGAAACGGCAGCCAGACACGCGATTAAAATAATCGAATAAAATGGCACAATCGCCTGCGAACGCACGACATCTTCGCCTTCTTCAGCGCTCGTTTCAAATTCCGTAGATTCTTTTTCGTATTGTAAAGACATTCTAATTTTAGATTTTAGATTTTGGATTTCCGAAGTTTTTGATGCAAAATCCAAAATCGATTTACATAGCTAGCCCGCCGTCAGCTTGCACGACTTGCCCGGTGATATAACGCGCCGCGTCCGACAGCATAAAGCAGGCGATTTCCGCGACTTCCAACGTTTGCCCGAAGCGCCTAAGCGGAATCATTTCGATTAATTTATTTTGATAATCTTCTTTTAATTCGCCGCTCATATCGGTTTCGATTAAACCGAGCGCCAGAGCGTTGACCGTAATTTTGCGGCTGGCAACTTCTTTTGCCAGAGCTTTGGTTAAGCCGATCATTCCCGCTTTCGACGCCGAATAATTCGTTTGCCCCTGCATTCCGACTACGCCGCTGATCGAAGAAATGTTGAGGATTGAACCGCCTGCTTCGTTCTTCATCATAAAGCGCAAAACGGCTTTCGAGAAATTCCACGCGCCCTTCAAATTCGTGTCAATGACCGCGTCCCAATCTTCTTCCTTCATTCGCAAAATCAACGTATCGCGCGTGATCCCGGCGTTATTAATTAAAAAATCAATTGTGCCGAGCGCGTCTTTCGCCTGTTTGCAAAATTCAGTTGACGCTTCCGTATTCGCCACATCACACTGCTCGGCAAACGTCTTCACGCCCAAATTTTCAATTTCGACTTTTAACTTTTCCGCTTCATCCGCGCTTTTTGAGTAATTAAAAGCGACATTCGCGCCGCGTTTCGCCAATTCCAGCGCGATCGCTTTCCCAATCCCGCGTGTCGCGCCCGTGACGATTGCGGATTTTCCTGCAAATTGTTTATCTGACAAAATTGTTCCTCCGGCTTTTCTTCTTCAAAGATTGAAAAGTTTCAACTGTTGAGCGCATTTTGCTGAATTATGAAAAGTTCGCCAATTCCCTTTTCAGCGAGCGCCAGCAGTTCATTCATTTGGTCGCGGTTGAACGGCGCGCCTTCCGCCGTGCCTTGAATTTCGATAAACTTTCCGCCGTCGGTGCAGACGACGTTCATATCAACTTCGGCGTTGGAATCTTCGACGTAACACAAATCGAGCAGCGCGGTTTCATTAACAATTCCGACGCTGACGGCGGCAAGTTCGCCGATGAGCGGAGATTTTTTCAATGTTCCTTTGCTCATAAGTCTTTTGCACGCCAGGTTTAAGGCGACATACGCCCCTGTAATCGAAGCGGTTCGCG
>JACCRD010000154.1 GCA_013813755.1 Acidobacteriota bacterium
AATGTAACGGACGCTTCCAAAGTTCAGGAAACGATCGATGCGGTAAAACTGAAAGTTGATCTGAGTCTTTGGACGGAGAGTGTAAACGGAAACACGGTCAACTGGTCTCTGCCGGTAGCTGCGCAAAAAGTTTTAAAAGATCAGGCAGTAACGCAGGCAGAAAAAATTATTGAAAGCCGAATCAATTCATTCGGCGTAAAAGAACCGACTCTGCAGAGACACGGAGCCGCGGAGTCCGGACAAATCTTACTACAGATGCCGGGTCTTGATGATCCGCAACGCGTCAAAAAATTAATTGGCGAAACATCAAGTCTCGCTTTGATGAAAATCGTCAGTCCGGGAAATCCTTCGCCAGTGCAGACATTTCCAACTAAAGAAGCCGCTACTCAATCGCTCGGCGGCACAGTTCCAACAAATCGTTTAGTTCTTCCTCTTACCGAACGAGATAATACGGATGAGGCGAATGCTCAAATTCAGCCGCCAAAACAATGGGTTGTTGTTGAAAATCCGGCGGTTGTTGACGGAAGTGAACTGCGCGACGCGGCGGCTGTTTCGCGCACCGGGAGCGAAAGCGATTATCAGATTTCATTTTCATTCAAACCGGGCGGAGCGCAAAAATTTGGTGATTGGACCGGAAAAAATATCGGTAATTATATGGCGGTCGTCCTCAACGACGAAGTAAAATCAGCCGCTTATATCAAATCGCAAATTTTCGATTCAGGCGAAATTTCCGGTCGATTTACAAAAGCGACTGCCGAAGATTTATCTCTCACATTAAAATCCGGCGCGCTTCCGGCTGAAATCGAATATCAGGAAGAACGCACCGTCGGACCAAGTTTAGGAGCTGACTCAATCCGCGCGGGTGTTACAGCGTCAATCGGCGGGCTTGTTTTTGTCATCATCTTTATGTTGATTTACTATCGCGGCGCCGGAATCAATGCGGTAATCGCCTTACTTTTGAATATGCTCCTGACAGTTGCCGGGTTAATTGTTCTTGATTCAACTTTAACCTTACCGGGAATTGCCGGATTGATTCTCGGCATCGGGATGGCAGTTGACTCGAACGTCTTGATTTTTGAGCGAATCCGCGAGGAACTGCGGGACGGTAAGACTGTCGCAAATGCCATTGAACTTGGTTTTGACCGTGCTTTTATCACAATTGTCGATACGCATATCACGACGATTCTTTCGTCGGTTATTCTTTACCTCTATGGTTCGGGTCCGATTCGCGGCTTCGCTGTGACACTTATTCTGGGGCTTTTAATTAATTTATTTTCAGCCGTTTTTGTGTCGCGCACAATTTTTATGTGGTTGCTTGAACGCAATCCGAATATGAAGAAATTAAGTATCTAAACCAGTGATAAGTGAAAATCCGAAAACTTACCACTTACTACTTACCACTTATTAAAATGTTTGAATTTTTTAGCAATATTAATGTTGATTGGATGGGCATTCGCAAGCCTTTAATAGCACTTTCGGTTCTTATTCTGCTGGCAGGTTTAATTTCAGCGGTTGGACGGCAGGTGACTCCGGGCGGAACCGACGCGTTCAATCTCGGTGTTGATTTTCAAGGCGGAACGGTGATTACCGCCAAGTTCAAAGGCGAAAAACCTGCCGAAGATCAAATTCGCACGGCTTTGCAGAATATCGGCGTAAGCGACCCGCTTATTCAGGCTTCAACTGATAAAAAAGACGAAGTTTTAATTAAAGTACCGCTTTTCGAAAATACAGGAACAAGTCCTTCAGCTCAAATTCAAACAGACTCAAATACCCCAACCGAAAGCGCAAGTTCAAATCCACAACCTGTCCAGAATGAGCAGGAAAAAAACCAAATAAATCAGGGACGCGCATTAGTTAAACAGGCTCTCGATACGTTTGGCAAGGAAGCTGAAGCGGCAACAAATTTGGATCAAGACGAAACGGCAGCATATAAAATTGTCGGAACTGATTCGGTTGGACCGGTAGCCGGCGCGCAACTGAGAAATCAAGCTATTCTCGCCACACTTTTAGGAATGGTCGGCATTTTGCTTTATATTGCTTTCCGATACGATTGGACTTATGCGGCGGGCGCGGTGATCGCCGTATTTCACGATGTTCTAATTACTCTTGCCTTCTTTTCGGTTTTTCAATGGGAAGTAAGTTTGACCGTGCTTGCCGCGCTTCTCACACTGGTCGGGTTTTCCGTCAACGACTCGATTGTAATATTTGACCGAATCCGTGAAAATCTTGGCTTAAACCGAAACAAATCGCTTTACAATCTGGTAAACGATTCAATTAATCAAACAATGTCGCGCACAATAATTACAGGCGGGTTAGTATTTCTTTCGGTTCTGGCGCTCGTTCTTTTCGGCGGCGAAGTTCTTAGAGGATTTTCCCTTGCGCTCTTTGTCGGAGTTATAACCGGAACTTATTCGACTATCGCAATCGCCAGTCCGATTGCTATTTGGTGGCAGGACAAACTTGGCGCGGCGAAAGTTAAATTAACCGAAGTCAAGCGAACCGATAAAATTGCTTCATCAGCACGTCGTTCGGTTGTCAGAAGACCAATTGCCAGATAGTATTCCGGCATTCTCAAAAATTGGTTTTAGTCAAATGTTTTTCGACGTAACGGTAATATAATATTTGACGAATAAAACTTTGAAAATCAGGGAAATATTTCTTGACTTTCTTAAAGCAAGGCTTTAGAATTCAAATCGTTGCTGGTCAATTAAATATTTCGTCTCTGCTTTTTTTCCGTCAGTGAAATAGCTGCGGTTGAATTTGTAGAACTTTTGTATGCTAGACTGGCAAAAGTCTATATTCCCGCATTTTCATTTATAAAGTTTAAAAGTAGAAAAAGTTTTAGCTTATCAGGCAAATCGTCTAATTATTAAAGTACGATTGAGACTTGAAATCTAATTTGTACCATCATCTTTAACGGCAACAATTAGTCTCTTAACCTTTGACCTATTTGGCACCGGAGAAAAGGGAGGAAAATAAAATGTTAGATCAGTTAGTCGAATCAAAAAGCAGTGCTAGAGAAAACACTAGAAGAAGCGGTTTTTTATTTACCACTTTTGTAATAGTGGGTTCAATTTTAATGAGCGCCTGGTTATACAGCCTCTTTGCGCAGGATTATGGACTCAGTTCCGGCGATTTGGAACTTTCCGCTTTGGTCGCGCCGGTTCCGGTTGCCGAAGAAGAACCGCCACCAGAGCCGGAACCGGAAGAAATAAAGCCGAAAGAAATTGCCAAAGCCGCGCCAAACGTCGATGTCAGAAAAGAGATTATTCAGCGACTAGATGAATCTCCGAAAGTCCCGGACCAGCCGAGCGTCGTTAAAAATACGACTCCGCCGCCGGTCAAAGGGATGAAAACAATCATCGGATCGGAAAACAAGAATTTCGAAAATTCAGCGCCCGCCAGTTATCGTGGACCGGTAAGCACCGATGGTAAGGGAATTGCCGGTGCCGGAGGAGTTCCAAACAGCGGCAGTGAAAAGGGTGGAACAGCGCCACCGCCACCGCCACCGCCGCCGCCGCCGCCAGCTAAAAAGGTAGAGCCACCCGCACCGAAAGTGCCAAGAACTGTTTCACAGGGTGTAATTAATGGTAAAGCGACCAGCTTACCAAAACCCCCGTATCCGGCTGCCGCGAGAGCCGTTCGTGCCAGTGGTGCCGTTAATGTTTCGGTGAAAATTGACGAGAATGGCAACGTTGTTTCGGCAAGCGCGACCAGCGGTCATCCGCTTCTCCGGGCGGCGGCTGTCCAAGCGGCTCGCAGCGCGAAATTCGCGCCGACGCAGCTTTCAGGTCAGCCCGTTTCGGTGACAGGTATTATCGTCTATAATTTTGTTCCTTAAATGATCAGGCTAAGTGAAATGAGGAGTTGTCAAACGCTCCTCATTTCATTATCATATCCGCTATTATAAAAATTTAGATTTCTTTGGAGGAAAACCCATGACTTTTTTAGGTACCGTTTTAGGTTTGTTTTTGTTATTCACCGCAGAGGGAGCGCAACCCTTCGGTCTATATGAAATCGCGCAAAGTTTAACAATCCCGGGCTGGGCTGTTATTATCATTCTTTTGCTAATGTCAATTTATATGATTGCGGTCGGAATTGAACGTTATTTAACTTACAGCAAAGCTAAATCACAATCTCGCCAGTATGCTCCGAAAGTTGCTCAGGCATTAAAGAACAGCAACATCGATGAAGCTATCAATATTAGCGATAAACATAAAGATTCTCATTTAGCAATGATTGTCTCTTCAGGTTTGAAGGAATTTCAGGCTCATCAGGGAAATTCAGACATTTCAGGCGATGAAATGGAAGCTTCAAAACGCGCTCTGCAGCGTGCTATCGCTGTTAAAACCGCAGAATTAAAACGCGGTTTGGCAGGTCTCGCAACGGTTGGTTCAACTGCTCCGTTTGTCGGTTTGTTTGGAACAGTAGTTGGGATTATCGGCGCGTTTAATGCTTTGAGATCAAATGAAACAGCCGGTATCGGCGCGGTTGGTGGTTCGATTGCGGAAGCGCTTGTCGCCACAGCTTTTGGTATCGCGGTAGCCGTTCCAGCCGTTTGGTTGTTTAACTATTTTACAAATAAAGTTACCAGTTTCGGTGTTGAAATGGAAAATTCAGCTTCAGAATTAGTTGACTATTTCATCAAACAAAAAACAAAGCAGTTAAATAGCTAATTGTAGATTTTGTATTCAGTATAGGGAGAAACTTTATATGTCAATGACAATTGGTGGTGCCGATGAGTATAACTCAGAAATTAACGTAACGCCGATGGTGGACGTAATGCTGGTTTTGCTGATCATTTTTATGGTCGTCACACCTCTGCTCCAGCAAGGGGTGTCAGTAAATCTTCCGCGCGATATGATTAGTCCTGAAGAAGACGCCGATATCGCAAAAGATACGTCGGTGGTGGTCGCTATTCCCGATAACAGCAATTTCTACATCGGGAAAGATCAATATCCGTTGACCGAACTCGGAGACAAGATCAAAAGATTGATGGAGAATAAAACTCCCGATAAACGGATTGTTTACATTAAGAGCGGTGTCGAAGTTGATTATGGAAGAGTAGTTGAAGCAATCGATACGATTCGTAAGCAGGACATCGACAAAATTGGTTTAGTCGCTGACAGAAAGAAAGGCGGCGGCGAACCAAAAGCGAACTAGTCTTTGAAAGAGAATTAAAATTCAGATTTGGAGTTAAAAAGTTATGGCAATGTCTTCAGCCGGCTCTTCAGGAGGAGCTACACCAAATATTAATGTAACGCCGTTAATCGATGTTTTGCTGGTGCTTTTGATTATTTTTATGGTAATTACGCCGCTTAAACCAAGTCGGTTTGAAGCTAAAGTACCGGCAGAGCCGAAACCGGAAGAACAGGAAGTCGATCCAAAGCCGAATCCTCTAACTTTAGTAGTAACCGTTAACAAAAGTGATATGAAATTATCACTTAATAAAGAAAATGCCGGCGATGTTTCGGATGCCAGTTCTTTGACAACACAGCTTTCGGAAATTTTTAAGGAAAGAGATACCAACGGTGTTTTTCGTGAAGGCACAAACGAAGTAGAAAAAACTGTCTTTATCAAATCACCTCGTACAGTAAAATATGGCGACGTGGTCAAAGTGATTGACGCGGTCAAACAAGCCGGAGCACAGCCAATCGGGCTACAGATTGATGATTTAACCGAATAATTCAGCTTAAAATTAAATACAAAAACTAAAGTTAATCTCTTCGGTTTTTGTAATTTTAAGTCTTAAATGGAGTCGAAAAAATGAGATTCTCTCGTGTAGGGACAATTGTCTTAATATTTACAACGGTTTTAATCGGAGCCAACTGCTCTTATTATAATCAGATTATCGCCCGGAAAAATCTTGTGGACGGCGGCAAAGCCTACAAAAACAGGAAATTTCAGGAAGCCGAACAACTCTTTCGGGATGCCATCAGCCGCGATCCGAACGGTGAAAACCTTGAAGGCAGAACGGCTCAGTTATTTTTAGCCAGAACTTTACATTCTGTCTATATTGGTAATCGTTCAGATACCGCGAAAGCAGAAGAAGCCATCGGGGAATATAAAAAAGTTTTAGCCAAAGATATAGCGGATAGTAGTTCATTTAAAGCTGTTGCCAATCTTCTGGAGAATCTTAACAGAGAAGACGAGTGGCTGAAATGGATTACCGACCGGACAAATGATGAAAAAGTTCCGCCTGAGCAACGCGCTGAAGCTTTGACCTCGCTTGCCGCTAAACAATATACGTGCGCAAACGATATTAGTGATGCCGAATCGGTTAAAAAGGAAATTACCAAAGACGGCAAACCGGCTTATCAATTTACGAAACCAGCGAATCCAGCTGATTTTGAACAGCTCAAACAATGTGCTCAGAGAGGATCTGAGATTATCGAAAGAGCCGTTAAACTTGATGCAAACAGCGATTCAATATGGTCTTACAAAGCTAACATGTTGATTCAACAAATGCGTATTGCTGAAATGGAAGGCAATAATGAATTGAAAGAATCATTAAAAGCTGAGGCGGAAAAAGCTAAAGAAAGATTTACCGAATTAGCTAAGATTAAGAAAGACAAAGCTGATGCTGAAGAAGCAGCGCGAAAAGCAAAAGAAGAAGAAGCAAACAAAAATAAAAAATAATTTTGCCTGCGTAATTTTTAGAAGGTGTTACTCGATGATATTTCAATTGGGTAACACCTTTTGGCTTTGGACAAAAAATAAATGTTAATTATAACAATTCTAAAAAAGAAATAAATGTTGCGATCGGTTTAACTTTATATAATAGGTTTTTTATGGTAAATCATTTTTAAACAATGTTTTAGGTTATGATTCGGATCGAAGATGTCATTCAAAAAGTAGAAAGCAATCGCCCGGAATCAAATATTGATTTGATTCGGCGGGCATATCTATTTTCTGCATTGCATCATCGCGGACAAAAACGCGCTTCCGGCGAGCCGTATCTCGTTCATCCGCTTGCAGTAGCAAATATTTTGGCTGAAATGCGGCTCGATGAAATGAGTGTCTCGACCGGGCTTCTTCACGATGTCGTGGAAGATACATTGGTTGACCTGGAAACAATCCGTTCGTATTTTGGTGATGAAATTACGCGGCTGGTTGACGGCTTAACAAAAATCGCGCACATCAGTAATTTATCGAAGGAACGGCAGCAGGCTGAAAATGTTCGCAAGATGGTTTTGGCAATGATCACGGATGTTCGCGTGGTACTTATCAAATTAGCCGACCGTCTGCATAATATGCGAACAATGCAGTTTTTAAAACCAGAAAAACGCGCCCGCATTTCGCAGGAAACTTTAGATATTTATGCGCCGATAGCGCATCGTTTGGGAATGGGAAAGGTGCGCAGCGAACTTGAAGACTTGTCGTTTCAGAATCTTTACCCGCAGGAATATAAAAAACTCGCCGACGAAGTCGACGCTCGAAGACCTGAACTCGAAGCGACCCTTGAAGACATTACCTATAAAATTAGCGCACGCCTAGGTGAAAATGACGTTCCGTTCGTCGAAATACAAGGGCGCGTCAAACGTCTGTTTTCGCTTTGGAAAAAGCTGAAAAAACAAAAAATTAGTATTGATCAGGTTTATGATTTAATCGCGGCGCGAATAATAACTACCAATGAAAAAAAGAATTGCTATATCGCTCTAAGCGTTATCCACGATATTTGGACACCTGTTCCGGAACGTTTCAAGGACTGGATTGCGATTCCGCGCGACAACCTATATCAATCGCTTCACACCTCGGTCATCGGCGAAAACGGGCAATCATTTGAAGTGCAGATCCGCACACAGGAGATGCACCAAACGGCGGAAGAAGGTGTTGCGGCGCACTGGAAATATAAGGAGAGTAAACTCGGCAGAAGAGATGATGATGAAAGTCTTGATGAGCTCCGAAAAACTGTCGAAAAACTTCTTCTTCCGTTAGTTGAAAATTCGACGGAAGACGAAGATTCCGAAGATTTTATCGAATCCTTGAAACTTGATTTGTATCCGAAGGATGTTTACGCGTTTACGCCTCTGGGCAAAATTATTCAATTACCAAAGGGGTCAACACCGATCGATTTTGCCTACGCAATTCATTCTGAAGTTGGCGACACCTGCACCGGAGCTAAAATTAAGGGTCGGATCGTACCGCTCAAAACTGAACTGCAAAACGGCGATGTCGTTGAAATATTAACGACTCCGCAGTCTAAACCTTCGCGTGACTGGCTGAACAGCGTTATTACATCTCGTGCTAAAAACCGAATTCGTCACTGGATTTCCGAACAACAGCGAGCCGAATCAATTGACATCGGGCGCAAACTGCTTGAAAAAGAACTTAATAAATTTCGTATCTCACCCAAAAAAATGCTCAATGATGAAAACGAAATGAAACGGATCGCCAACGAATACGGGTTAGGCAGAACGGAAGATCTACTTGCTTCGATCGGATATGGTAAAACTTTGCCGCGAAATGTTTTGGCGAAGTTTCTAGGCGCGGAAAAATTTGCCGCTCTAGATCCGGAAAAGAAGGAAGAAACCCGTATTCAGAGCGGTATGAAAGCCGTTAAAAAGTTCATTGGTCTGGGCGAAGACGCGATTATTGTCAAAGGCATTGATAATTTGCTGACGGCGCGAGCGCGGTGCTGCAACCCCCTGAGCGGCGAAAATATAATCGGCTATATTTCCCTTGGCAAAGGCATTGTTGTTCACAATAAAAATTGCAAAAATGTTGCTCAGTTAATGGTTAATCGAGAGCGTATCGTCGAGGTTGAATGGGCAAAAAATGATTCAAAACATATTCAATCGGTTCGCCTGCTCGCAACCACCGAAAACAGAACAGGAATGCTGGCAGGCATTACTAACGCCATCGCCGATATTAAAACCGGCATTCGTGATGCGCGCGCCAGCGTTTCAAAAGATGATAAAGGAATGATCGAAATAACCATCGAAGTTTTTGATAAAAAACACCTCGACAAAGTCGTAAATTCGGTTGAACAAGTCCCTGGTGTAATCGCCGTCGAACGGCTTAACATATAATTCCTTGTAATTTGTTCTTTTGTTTTAGAAAGGATAAATTGATAAAAATCAGTTTGTGAAATTTGGAATTTTGTCTCACATCTGTTAATATTCGCCTTTTGCTTGAATAATAAAAAGAGAGAAGGCAACCATAATTGTGAAAGAAACAATTTCAACTAAAAACGCACCAGACGCCATCGGACCTTATTCGCAAGCCGTCAAGGTCGGAAACTTAGTTTTTTGTTCCGGGCAGATTCCGATTGATCCGACAACCGGCGAATTTGTTTCAGAAAACATCGCGGAGCAAACCAGACAAGTTTTAAAGAATTTAAGCGCTGTCCTCGAAGCGGCAGGCAGCAGTCTCGACAGTGTTGTCAAAACCACAGTTTTTTTGATTGATATGAATGAGTTTACGCAGATGAACGAAGTTTATGCCGAGTTTTTTAGCGAAAACAAACCGGCGCGAGCAACTGTGCAGGCTGCCAGATTACCAAGAGATACACGAGTTGAAATTGATTGTATCGCGGTTATTTAATGTTTCTCAAATATTGGTGAAACGTTAAATAACTATTAGATAAACAACAAAAAGCCAAATGCACAAGTTTATTTTGCGCATTTGGCAACCGAAAAGTCAGATTTTGTTTCTAAAAAGGTTATGCTGCTTTGACAATTTTGCCAGATTTTATACAGCGAGTGCAAACTTTTTGTCGGTCGCTTCCGCCGTTGGGAAGTTGAACGCGTACCGGTTGCAAATTCGGATTAAAACGGCGACGAGTTTTGTTGTTCGCGTGTGAAACATTATTCCCAAATTGCGGACCTTTTCCGCAGACTTCGCATCTTTTAGCCATAATAGTTGCCTCCAAAATATAAAAACTGGGGTAAAATGAAAAGAGTTTTACGATAAACTCAAAAACAAGATTTATATCAAATAAGTTTAACTTAAGTCAAGTAATATTAGACATTGTTAATTTTTTAAGGAGTAAGAGCCATAGTGCATAAACCTAATTTTAAGATATTTACGATTGCTTATTTAGCAATTTTTACCGTTATTTTTTCAAATTGTTCAAGTATTGGCAGCAGCAGTAACTCGTCTACCGGCAGCAGCGGACAGTCAAATGAAACCGCTGCCACTGTCAATGGAAAAGCAATTAAGCTGGAAGCAGTCGAACGCGCCGTCAAGCAGCAAGCGCAGGGGCAGGAATCGACACTTTCCCCGCTTGAACTTGCACAGGTGCGGCTTCAGGCACTTGAAAGTTTAATTCAGCAGGAAGTGATGTTCCAAAAAGCCGAAAAAGAAACGGCTGTTCCCAAAGATGAAGAAGTTACGCTTGAGCTTAATAAACAAAAAACTTCAAGCGGTTTATCGGCTGAGGAATTCGATAAAAGATTGAAAGAAGCAGGCGAAACAGAGGTTTCTCTGCGCGATAAAATTAAGAAAAGTTTAGCAATCAAAAAGTTGATTGACAATATAACCGGCAAAATTGACCGCCGAAAGATAAGGAAATAGAAGATTTCTATAACGGCAATCCGCAGGCTTTTGTCAAAAAGAAAGGCGTAAAACTTGCCGCGATTGTGGTTGACCCGGCAAATAACGGTGAAGGCGACCAGACCACAACTGAAGTTGACGCGGTTCGGGTCGGAAATGAAATTATCGGTCAGCTAAGACAGGGCGTAGATTTCGCGACGGTCGCGCGTGAAAAAAGTGAAGACCAAAGCAGGCTTCAGGGTGGTGACTTAGGTTATATTTCCGAAGAAGAAATGAGACAGAGCTTTCCGCCGCAATTAGTAGCCGCTTTAATGGATCCGAAAACTCCGGTTGGTCAAATCTTGCCAACGCCATTTCAGGGAAAATTTTATATTTTCAAGTTGCAGGAAAGAAGCGAAAAGGACGAAAATTTAACGCTTGAAAGTCCGGGAATTCGCGGTCAGGTAACCGATTCTTTGATCAACGCCCGCAAACAGTTGCTCGCTGCTTCTTATCAAGCAATGGCGATGAATGAAGCGAAGATTGAGAACTTTCTGGCGAAAAAAGTTGTTGAGAATCCGAACGAACTGAGTGGCGCGCGTCCGGCAGGCGCTGACGTACCGGCGGTAAACGCGAACACAAATTCAACAAACGCAAATGTCGGAAACGTTGGCAACAGCAACTTGAATATTAATTCAAATGCCAACACTAACGCCGCGACCAGGTCAACGGCAAACGCGAACGGCAGGTAATCAGCCGGTAAAAATAAAAAAACGCAGCGAGTAACAAACATTGTTACTCGCTGCGTTTTTTGAGATTAAAGAAATGTTATTTAGATTAGCTGAAGTTTATAAATCCTACAGCGGAAAAGAAATTTTGCGGGGTGTTTCATTTCAGGTCAACCCGGACGAAAAAATCGGTCTGGTCGGACGCAACGGCGCGGGAAAAACGACTGTTTTTCGCCTGATTACCGGAGAAGAAGGAGCTGATTCGGGTGAAATTTTTAAGACCAATAACTTAAAAATCGGTTTGCTTGAACAGCACGTCGATTTTACAGAAAATGAAACTGTCCATACCGCCGCGCTTTCAGCGTTCGAAAGGCTGCACGACATCGAAGCCGAAATGCGCGTTTTGGAAATACGGATGGTTGAGAACGCGACCGAAGAAGTTCTCGAAAAATACTCCGAATTGCAGACGGAGTTTGAACACGCCGATGGTTTTACTTATACCGCCAGAGCCGAAGCAATTCTTTTGGGTCTCGGTTTTACAAAGGAAAACTGGGATTTGGAAACAAAAAAATTGTCGGGTGGACAAAAAAATCGTCTGGGAATGGCGCGGCTTCTGTTGTCGAATCCGGATATTTTACTGCTTGATGAACCGACTAATCACCTCGATGTGAGCGCGGTTGAATGGCTGGAAAATTTTTTGCAGACTTACGAGAAATCTTACGTCATTATCAGCCACGACCGCTATTTTCTCGACCGCACTTGCCGCAAAGTAATTGAAATTGAGCAGGGAAAAGCTTTTTCATATGTCGGAAATTACTCTGCGTTTCTGATTGAAAGGGAATTAAGACGCGAACAGCAACAGCGCGAATTTGAAAATCAACAATCCTATATTAATAAAACAGAAGAATTTATCAGAAAAAACCTCGCTGGACAAAAAACCAAGCAAGCCAAGTCCAGACGCACGATGCTCGAGAAAATCGACCGTATTGAAGCGGTTTCGGCAGATCGTTCGAGCGGCAATTTCCAACTGAAAAATGTCGAACGCGCCGGGGTAAATGTTTTGATGGTTGAAGATTTGGCGATTGGCTACGGCGAAAAGTTTTTAGCGAAAAATATAAATTTCACTCTGCATCGCGGCGAGTGTCTGGGAATTATCGGCGGGAACGGTACGGGCAAGACGACGTTTCTTAAAACAATCCTCGGACACCAGCGCGAACTCGACGGCAAAATAATGTGGGGAGCGAAAACGGCGATTGGATATTATTCGCAGCAACTCGAAGATTTAGACGAACGAAACGAAATTATTGCGGAACTTCGTCGCGTTGCACCGCTCGCGGAAAACGGCGCGCTACGTTCTTTTTTAGCCAGATTTTTGTTTGTCGGTGAAGACGTTTTTAAGCGTGTGGCGGATTTGTCAGGGGGCGAAAAGGGAAGGCTCGCGCTGGCAAAACTTATTTTTTCAAATGTCAATGTCTTAGTTTTGGATGAGCCGACCAACCATCTTGACATTCCTTCGCGGGAAGCATTGGAAAGCGCGCTTGAATCTTATCCGGGAACAATTTTAACGGTCAGCCACGACCGGTTTTTTCTCGATCAGGTCTCGACGCAAATTTTATCATTCGAGGAAAATTACAAAATTGAACTTTTTAACGGTAATTATACGGATTTTCACGATTGGAAAATTAAGAAAAACGAAAATCGAGAGCCGAGAGTCGAGAAAAACCCTGAAGTTAAAGTGCAATTAGTAAAAACGAAATCTGAACAATCGAATCTCAGCAAAAACGAACTTCAAAAGATAAAACAGAGATTTGAGGAAGTTGAATCTGAAATAACCTCCGCCGAAGAAAGTTTAACGAAAATCACTGCTCAAATGAACGATTCGCAAATTATCGCTGATCATTCCAGATTTCAAAAACTGACAAAAGATTATCAAACCCTTGAAAAGAAAATCCAAAATTTTTATGCCGAATGGGAGAAACTCGCCGAGCAAAACGCTTCGACCGAGATTTAAAAATTGATGCGCGGCGTCTATAAATTTATCAGTTTTTTTTACGATTCCATACGATAATTCGGCGCTTCTTTCGTGATGATAACGTCGTGAACGTGCGATTCGCGCAAACCGGCGGACGTGATGCGGACGAATTTAGCTTTCGTCTGCAACTCTTCGATTGAACGACAACCCGTGTAACCC
>JACCRD010000155.1 GCA_013813755.1 Acidobacteriota bacterium
AGCCCGTTTATTTTCGTCGCCCGTTCACCTGAAACTTACGCCCAAATGCAAAGTTTTGTGGAAAATCTGCCTTCTGCTTCCGCAATTGATTTTAGCAAAACGGCAGTTGTCGCCGCATTCGCCGGAACAAAAAACACCGGCGGTTATTCGGTAATAATAAAAAAGACGGCTAGCGGGGCAACGATTGATGTCGCCTCGCCACCAAAAGACGCAATAGTGACGCAAGCCCTAACCACGCCCTACAATATTTCGCTTGTGCCTCTCGAAGAAGTAATGCCCCTATCGATCGAAGTTTCCGCAAACTGGAAAACCGCCGCGCAGAACTACAAAATAACGTCCGGCGAATTCGAATATTCAGGCGGTTTCGCAGGCGAGACGAAAAAATTTAACGTCGAAGGCACAATCAGCGTTTTAATTTTTGGAGATTACTCGACCTTAATTTTCAATCTGTCAGGCAAAGGCGCGGAAAAAGTACGAAAACTACAGGAAACCGCCTCAGGCTCTGTAAAAAACGGTAAAATCAATTTAGCGCGGCTCGACGCGGGAAGTTTTTCAGAAGGTCCGAAACCACCGCTCAAAGTGTTGGGAACAATCTCGAACGGCAACCTCGTTCTTACCTTTGAACCGCTTTCGACGATTATTGCCGATGGTTACGAAGCGCGCGGAAAAATTGAAGCCGAGAAAATTAAATAAAAAGAAGTTTTGATGGAAGTCGCTGTTCCCGCCTCACGTCCAATTATTTGTTCGGTTGCACCCCTATTGGAGAACACTCTTGTTTTCCAATCGTATGAATTTTCCGGTTAAAGGTGTTTCTGACAATTTAATTATCATAAATTTAGTCACAGACTCGCCATCAAATTTGAACTTAATTTGCAACGCATTAGTTTGCGCGTCAACCACAATTTTCATTGTTGGGTCAGCAAAATTTATGTCGGTCGTTGCAGGTTCTCCAGAACTCATATGTAAACTTCCAACTTCTGGCAATTCAGTCCGAATCCATTTGCCGTCAGCAGATTGTTCCACCTTGAGCGGTATGACCGTAATGTTAAATTTATTTCTAAAACCGGCGATTCCAAAATTGATAAATGCAACTTCGGGTTCGGTTTTTTGAGCGGTTGCGACAAAGTAGAAAAAAGGCTGTCCGCTTTTCCGGCAGCAACAATTTTCTCCTGTTTCCACGCTTCAAATTGTTCGCGGGCGGAAAGTTGCGCGTCTTGAGCCAAGGATATCTGAGCGGCGAAAATAAAAACCGCAAGGGAAAGTAAAATTTTAATTTTCATTTGAAACTCCTGATTGGTAATTTGTTTTGTGTCAGCGACACTCAATCAATTCACGCAATTAAAATTCCTTTGTTCCAAAATTTGGTTGTTCAGAAAGCAAAAACTGCAATTGTATTTTGTATTTAGTCGAATTAATTTTTAATTCCACCCGAATTATATCCAAACACGTTAATTGATCGTCGCTTGCAGTTCGCGCAATAAATCGTTTGGTGTCCATTCGTTGCCGGAAATAATTTCCTGAACTTTGCCTTCAGGCGAGATAACGATTGTGCGGAGCGAGTGGTCAAATTGAGTTTTGTCGTTGGCGTTAAGCTGATAGCGCAAGCCGAAAAAGTCGGCAATTTCTCTAACTTCTTTTTCCGAACCGCTTGCCAGCTGCCACACAGTGAAATCGGGCTTGGCGTTTTTGCCCAAATAGCCCGCGCCGTATTCTTTGAGCTTGGCTGGAGTATCGGTTTGCGGGTCAAACGAAATGCTGAGAAGACGGATTTTGTCTTTTAATTCCGGGTTATTCTGCAATTCGTTGGCGACGTCTGAGAAATTTTTCGACATTAAAATACAGTATTCCGGCAGAGGGCAGCGCGAATAAATAAACGTAATTGCCAGAGCCTTGCCGCGAAAATCCCGGATCGAAATTTTTTTGCCGTCCTGGTTTGTCAATGTAAACCCGGGAACTTCCTGATCAATTTGAGCAAATTTATCATTTGCCGGCGGAAGCGGCGGCTGATTCGGATTCGGCGCGGCAACAATTCCGATTTTCTCCAGCCAGTAACCATCTTTATCAACCACCAAGTCAGCGCGAATCTCCGCGTCTTTTGTCAAATCTTCCCACACCCAATCTTCACGAATTGGAAAATCCATCGTCATCGCTTCCATATAACCGGGAATTTCGTCGTGCGCGATGGTCGCCTTCTTTTTCGCTTTGTCAATGGCGACAATTTTTCCCTTTAAGTTATAGCGTTTCGCGTCAGCCGAAACTGTTTCGGTTTGCGTTTGAAAATTTTGACAAGCAGTAAATATCGATGCCGTTAATAAAATCAATAAAAAATAGCGCATAAAATAAACTTTTAAGATGTTTTTAATTATAACCTTCCAAATCGGTTAAATCTTCATAAATCATTCCGCGTCGGTCACGCCGGGTTTTGGTTACGGCTTCGTAACCGCCTTCTTCGTTACGCGAGATTTTGTTGTGCGCGTAAAGTCCTTCGAGCGCAAATTCGCACGCCGAAACCAGTTGCGCTCGGTCGTCGTGCTCAATATCTAAGGTTGTTCTGGTTGATTCAATCAAATCGGGAACTGCGTCAAGCAGCATCACGCCTTCTTCCGCCGAAGCTGTTTCGGACAACAGAAGTTTGTTGCCTTCGTCAAACCATCGAATGGTCGGTTCAAAATCAATCCCCAAAAAGAAGCCTTCAAAAATCACGCCGCACGCGCGTTTGATTAAATCTTTGGCAAGTTTCTGCGCGCCGATTTGCTCTCCTTCATACTCGAGTTCCATCTTTCCCGTCATCGAAGGCAAAGCTGAATAAACATCAGAGATGCGCGGCACGATGTCCGATTCGCCGGTTATCAAAGCGCGTCTTTCAGCGTTTGAAACGACGGCTTCGAGCGCAGAAATTGGAAAACGCTGTGATACGCCCGAACGCCTATCAATCCGCTGGTCATCGCGGGCTTCAAACGCAATTTGCTCCACAATCTCGGAAATAAATTCCGGAATTTTAAATTTGAAGCCGTCGCCCAAATCTCTTTCCGTCCACGCTTCCTGTTTGGTTATCGAAGTCCCGAGCCCAATGTCCTTCGGGTAATGCGTCTGAATTTCCGCGCCGATGCGGTCTTTAAGCGGCGTGATAATTTTTCCGCGAGCCGTGTAATCTTCCGGGTTTGCGCTAAAGACAAGCATCACATCGAGCGGCAGACGCACGGGGAAACCTTTGATCTGAACGTCACCCTCCTGCATAATATTGAAAAGCCCAACTTGGATTTTTCCCGCCAAATCAGGCAATTCGTTGATCGCAAAAATTCCCCTATTGGCGCGCGGCAGCAACCCGTAAAAAATCGTCATTTCGTCCGACAAAAGATGACCGCCTTTTGCCGCTTTGATTGGGTCAATGTCGCCGATAATGTCAGCAATCGTCACGTCCGGCGTGGCAAGTTTTTCGACAAATCGTGAATCGCGTTTCACCCAATCAATTTTTGTTTCGTCGCCGTTTTCTTCAATTTGCCGGCGACCAAACGCGCTTAGAGGCTGTAATGGATTATCGTTGATTTCCGAACCCGCGATAATCGGAATTTCTTCATCGAGTAATTCGGTTAACTGCCGGATAATTCGGCTTTTTGCTTGACCGCGCAAACCTAGTAATATGAGATTATGCTTCGCTAAAATCGCGTTCGTGATTTGCGGAACGACCGTCTCGTCATAACCCAAAACGCCTTTGAATAATTTCTCGCCCGATTGAAGTTTTTTTATTAAATTCGCACGCATTTCGTCTTTCACGGAACGCGCTGCAAAACCGCTTTTTTTTAATTCGCCTAAACTCTGTGCTTTATTCATAATTTCCGTTTGTTCTTAAGAATTATAATTAATTTGTAATTGTCCGCTTTATTTTTGCTATAAATATATTTTGCCACAGAGCGCACAGAGTTCACAGAAGAGAAAAGATGATAACCACGAACAAACACGAAAAGGCACGAAATATTTTTGATTTGATTTTTCGTGTTCTTTCGTGTTTGTTTGTGACTAATATTTCCTTTCTCTCGCCGATTAGTTTGTCGGCAAATCCGGCAAAGTATATTTGCGCCCGGCGTTTTGTTTTTTCAAATATTCTGTTAAAGGTTCAAAGTAGCGAAGCATCGCTTTTGCGCTCAAATCATCGCCGGTCGTCTCCTTCAATACGACGCGCCAATCGCGTGATGCGCCTGGACTCATAATCTTTTTCAAAAAGTCGCCGACTTCCTTATTGCCATAATAATTCGTCGCCCGCGGGTCTTGCTTTAAGATTTTCGTGGCGATGTGGTCGTGCATCTGGAACAGCAAAACGTAGGAAAGCGCGTAATCGTAATACTGCGCCGCGTCGTCGTTGATATGTGTTTTAGTGCAGGCATCGCAAAACTGCTCGCCTCTCGCCGACGGCGGAACAATTCCTTGATATTGTTTCACGAGTTCCCACCAACGCCGATTGTATTGGTCTTTCGGCAGATTTTTTTCGTAAAGGTCGTATTCAAATCCGGGCATCGTGCCAGCGGAAAAAGGTATAAACACAACGTTGCTCAACGCCTCGCGCAGAAGTAGTTGCGTTTGGTCAACCTTCGCGTCTTTTGAAACCAAACCGCGCGCTTCAAGAAACGGTTTCTGCAGCGCGGCGAGTCCCATCATCGAACCGATGGCTTCGTGATACGCACGGTTCGCGCCTTCGCGCAGCAACACGGGAACGTCTTTATTCGTGTAGCTGATGTAATAATAAATATGTCCGAGTTCGTGATTTGAGGTTTCAAACCATTCGGCGTTCGGCTCAACTGACATCAGCGAACGAACATCGT
>JACCRD010000139.1 GCA_013813755.1 Acidobacteriota bacterium
GCCCATTTGAAGGCTCGCCTGAAAAAATACAGTTTCCCGATTCTTCTACCGATTCAAAAGGAATACAGCGAATTGTCGCTTTGGTTTCCTGCTTAATTTTTTCTTCAGTCTCGGAACTTCCGTCCCAGTGCGCAGCGATAAATCCGCCTTTTTCAATTTGTATTTTGAATTCTTCCCAACTGTCAACGTGAAAAGTATTGTCATTTCTAAATTGCAGAGCCTTCTGGTAAATGTTTGTTTGAATTTCCTCCAGAAGATTTTTGACATATTCAGTAATGCCTTCCAGTGGTCGTGATTCTTTGGTCAGAGTGTCGCGCCGCGCTACTTCGATTGTCCCGTTTTCTAAATCCCGCAAGCCGATTCCCAAACGAACCGGGACGCCGCGCAGTTCATATTCGGCAAATTTCCAGCCGGAACGCTGGTTGTCATTGTCATCATATTTGACGGCAATCCCCGTGGATTTCAACTCTTCAAAAATTGGATTAACACGTTCTGAAATTTTGGCTAAATCTTCAACGCCCTTGTAAATCGGTACAATCACAACTTGAACGGGAGCGAGTTTTGGCGGTAAAACTAAACCTTTGTCGTCGGAATGCGCCATAATCAAAGCGCCGATCAGACGTGTCGAAACACCCCACGAAGTCGCCCACGCATATTCGAGCTGATTTTCCTTGTTGACAAATTTTACGTCAAAAGATTTTGCAAAATTTTGTCCCAAAAAGTGCGAAGTTCCGGCTTGCAAAGCTTTTCCGTCCTGCATCAAAGCCTCGATGCAGAGCGTATCTTCCGCGCCCGCGAATCTTTCGTTTGGCGTTTTTGCTCCCTTGATGACGGGCATCGCCATCCATTCTTCCGCAAATGTTGCATAAACATCGAGCATTTGATTTGTTTCAGCAATCGCTTCTTCCGAAGTGGAGTGGGCGGTGTGTCCTTCCTGCCACAAAAATTCGGCGGTGCGCAAAAAAAGCCTGGTGCGCATTTCCCAGCGCACGACATTCGCCCATTGATTAATCAGAAGGGGCAGATCACGCCATGATTGAATCCAATTTTTGTAAGTGTTCCAAATTACTGCTTCAGAAGTCGGGCGAATGACAAGTTCTTCTTCGAGTTTCGCGTTTTCGTCAACGACCAGACCCTTTCCGCTCGGGTCTTTCTTCAGACGGTAATGCGTAACAACGGCGCATTCTTTAGCGAAACCTTCGGCGTGTTCTTCTTCTTTTTCGAGAAAAGATTTGGGAACAAAAAGCGGAAAATAAGCGTTTTCGTGTCCGGTCGCCTTGAACATATCGTCAAGCGCCCGCTGCATTTTTTCCCAAATCGCGTAGCCGTAAGGTTTAATCACCATACAACCGCGCACGGCGGAATTTTCAGCTAAATTGGCGCGTTTAATAATTTCGTTATACCACTCTGAATAATTTTCACTGCGGGTTGGAAGTCCTTTGCTCATAATTTTTAAAGTGTATGAAAAAGATTTTTGAAATTGATAAAAAAAGAAATGATAAATCAAAAAAGCGAAAGAAACAATTTTCAACTCATTTTACTTCCGGGTTCAGGCTTCGGCTGTGGTAAATTATTACTAAATCATTAAGCAGAAAAAGGAATTAGATGAACGAATTTAAGTTGGATTTTTACGACACAAAAACCGCTTTTGCCGACAAATCAAATGAAGAGTTAAGGAAAAAATACTGGCTTTTCAAGCTTCTGAACTCAACTTTGATAACCAATCTCGGAACAAAACTGACCGAATTGGCTTTTAGAATGAAATTACCAGTTAAAGGTTTGGTTAAAGAAACAGTTTTCAGACAATTCTGCGGCGGAGAAACGATCGAAGAATGCGAAGCGACGATTCAGAAATTGGGCGGCTCGCAAATCGGCACGATTCTCGATTATTCAATTGAAGGAAAAGCCAGCGAATCGGTTTTTGAACGCACGAAAAACGAAATTTACCGAACAGTCACCAGAGCTAAAGAAGAGTTAAATATTCCGTTTGCGGTTTTTAAAACAACCGGCGTGGCGCGCTTTGAAATCCTAGAAAAAATCAGCGCTCAAAAAGAATTGCTCAAAGGCGAAGCCGCCGAGTGGGAACGCGCCAAAGCCCGAATTTACGAAATCTGTAGTCACGCTTATTCCCTCGAACAATCCGTCTTTGTTGACGCGGAAGAAACTTGGATTCAGGAGGCGATTGATAATTTAGTCGTGGAAATGATGCAGGAATTTAATCTCGAAAAACCGATTATATTTAATACAATCCAACTTTACCGGCACGACCGTCTGGAGTTTTTGAAAGAATTGCACCAAAAGGCAAAAAGCGAAGGCTATATTTTGGCGGTTAAGCTTGTGCGCGGCGCGTATATGGAAAAAGAACGCGCCCGCGCCGATGAAATGAATTATCCTTCGCCGATTCACAAGGACAAACAGGCGGTTGATCTCGATTTTGATTTAGCGGTCGAATATTGTCTTGAAAATATCGAGGAAATCGCTTTTGTCGTCGGCACGCATAACGAACAGAGCGTTCAAAAACTCGCTCAACTGATGGAACAAAAAAATATTCCGCATAACCACCCGCATATCTTTTTTTCACAACTCTACGGAATGGGAGACAATCTTTCGTATGTTTTGGCGGATAATAACTTTAATGTTTCTAAATATGTGCCGTATGGTCCGGTTAAAGACACTGTGCCTTACTTGATTCGCCGTGCGCGGGAAAACACTTCCGTCACTGGGCAGATGAGCCGCGAACTCGATTTGTTAAGCAAAGAACTCGAACGCCGTCGCGTCATCAAGCACTGAACATTGTTTGACCTTTTTGCATTTAGTTGAGCAGCGAAAAGGATAATAAATTTTTAGTGTTAAAAAAGATTAAATTATGTTTTGTCCAAAATGTGGAACAGCCGACCAGAAGAAAAATACTTACTGCCGAAAATGCGGCGAGTATCTGCCGGATTTGAGTAAGAAAAACAATACGACATTTGGCGGCAACACGCCCGAGGAACAAATAAGAGTTTCGCAAACCTTAAATGCCTTAAGCGCAGTTGTCAGTTTTGCAATGGCAGTTTTGCTTTATTGGAATCACTGGGGAAAACCGGACGTGAGTTCCACAGTTTATATGGCGGCAGCTTTTCTTTTAACGATCGGAGTTTGGCAAGCTTCAAATTATGTTATCGGGCGGAAATTAAAAAAACATTTCAACAAAAGAAAGGAAGGCAGCGAAATCGAAAATAAGAGTGCCGAGAAGCAATTTCAACCCGCTCAAACCAATGAGCAGCTGCCGGAAGCAGATTTGTCAAATATTGCTCAGTCCAGCATTACAGAAAATTCAACCAGACATTTAGCGGAAAAAATAAATCGAAAATCATCGTAAACCGAGCATCAAGCGTACTGAAAGATCCGAAACTTTCTGCGCCGGATCGTTT
>JACCRD010000157.1 GCA_013813755.1 Acidobacteriota bacterium
CCGGAAGCGATTCTGCTCAGTGCGCACATGGATCATCTCGGAGTGCGAGAGAATGCGCCGGGCTCGGATAAAATTTTTAACGGCGCTGACGATGACGCTTCGGGATGTGTCGCCGTTTTGGAATTGGCTCGTGTTCTGGCTCAGGAACCGCGCCGGAAGCGGACAGTTTATTTTGCCTTTTTCGGCAGCGAGGAGGCAGGCGGCTACGGGTCGCAGTATTTTATCAACACTTTGCCTTTTCCGAAGGACAAATTAATTGCCAATCTCCAGTTTGAAATGATCGGTCGCCCGGACGCAAAAGTTGCTGCCGAAGAACTTTGGCTGACCGGATTTGAACGCTCGAATTTGGGCGCGGAACTCGCCAAACAAGGAGCGAAATTAGTCGCTGACCCACACCCGGATCAAAACTTTTTCCAGCGCTCCGACAATTACACTTTAGCCCGCCAGGGAATCGTCGCTCACACCGTTTCGAGTTTTGGTCTGCACACCGATTATCACCAGGCGAGCGACGAGATAAAAACCATCGATTTTTCGCATATGACCCGCGCCATCAATTCAATGGTCAAACCGGTGCAGTGGCTCGTCAATTCAAATTTTAAACCCGTCTGGTTTGAGGGGAAAAAGCCTTGAACTTCTACTAACTTCTTGGTCGCAGATTAAAACCACTTCTTTCCAGAAAATATTTAGAATTTCGGACGGCGCAAAACCGATGAAAACAAACTTTATCGAAAATTATTTAACGGTTTTTGCGCGGTAAAAGAAAAGATTGCCAATGCAAACGTGAGCAGAGTATAATAACACGCTTTAACAATCTCGCTATTTACCAAAAGGAGTAACGACAATGGAAGAACATGAACATGAGCACGAACACACGCACGAAGAAGTAACGCATACGCACGAACATACGCACGACGATGCAAAGCACGAACACACGCACCCCGGCGGAGGCGAAACGGAGCATACGCACGAACATACGCACCCGGCGACGACACACACGCACGAACACGAACAGGGCGAGCATCATCAACACGAACACAAAGATGAGTAGACATTTTGGGAACGCTCGCGGTTAAAACAATTTAAAACAAAAAGCCTTCGACAATTGCCGAAGGCTTTTTATTTCAAGCATTAAAAACGCTCGAGGGTTTACCAGCGTGAACCGCCGCCACCGCCGCCATAACCGCCGCCGCCGCCGCCGCCGCCGCGATTTCCGCCGCCGCCGCCGTAACCGCCACGACCACCGCCGCCGCCGCGATTTCCGCCGCCGCCGTTACTTTCACGCGGTTTGGCTTCGTTGACGGTTAAAGCGCGACCGTCAATTTCCTTGCCGTTGAGCGTCGAGATAGCGTTTTGTCCTTCTTCATTGCTGGACATTTCGACAAACCCGAAACCGCGCGAGCGTCCCGTTTCACGGTCTTCGATAATATTGGTTGATTCGACCGTGCCGATTTCGCCGAACATATCTTGTAAATCTTGAGTTGTTGTGTTGAAGGAAAGATTTCCGACATAAAGTTTCATTGACATAATAGTAATTTACCTTTTTCCTTTTTATGGAAATTTCAAAAGAAGTGTCGAATCGGATTGATCTTCAGGACTATCTAACGCCTGCGCGAGAATCTGGATTTCGGATGCTCAAAAAAGAGCGACTTCTGTGACTAAAAACGAACCTGCTCCCGAACTATCCAAAAATCGTTTTGAGAAGCGCGTCAATTGTTGACGCTAAGAGAAGGATTAACATTTACTATGATGCGCCTTTTGCCGAAGGGTTGCAAGTCAAATCCTCGTTTTCGCTGAAACCGTCGAGTTAAAATTCCGCTTTTCATTGGCTCTTTCAGTAAAAATAAAAACCAGTCGATTCTTCGAAAGATTGCCGAGCCGGGTTTGAGCGGTTAATATTAAAAGTTATGAAAGAATTTTCGAGAATAAAAACATTGTGAGGAGCGAACTAGTGTATAAAAGATTCGGTTTACGCTCTGCCGCTGCGTGCGTTCTGATGCTTCTATTAATGGTCACCAAAGCGGCGGCACACGAGAAATGGTTTCACGAAACCGAAAGCTACGGTTTGCGTTGGGATTTATTCTTTCGCCCGCTGTCGCTCGCATTATTCGGCGCGGTCTTGCTCGCTACGCTTGCCGCCGGGTTATGGTGGCGCAAACGAAGAAAAGGTTTTGTGCCGGGACCGGAAGATTTTGGGACAACCGACGAACGCCGCGCGGCATTGTACGGTTTGATTCCGGCGATTCTCGGAATCCACGTCGCCGTGCCGCTGCTGGTCAGCGGCGTTCAAGGAAATCTTTTCACGCCGAATAATCAATTGCCCGGCATTTGGATGTATGTGTTTGGCTTGGCGCAGACCGGTGTCGCGCTGGCAATCTTCTACGGCGCCTTAACGCGCGCCGCCGCCGTCGCGCTCGCCATTTTGTGGTTTGCCGGAATCTTTATTGTCGGACTTGAGCCGATGCTCGAGAGCGTGATGTATCTGGGTTTTGCAGCGTTTTTCTTTTTTGCCGGGCGCGGTCCTATTTCCATCGACCGTCTTCTCCTGCCGCTTCTCGAACCGTCTCCGCAACTAATGGCAAAAGCGGTTCCCGCATTGCAAGCGGGCTTGGGCTTAAGCCTCGTATTCGTCGCATTTACCGAAAAGTTCGCTAATGTTCCCCTTGCTTTGGCATTTCTCGAACGCTATCCGCTTAATTTTACGGCGGCTCTCGGAATTCCGATGTCGAACGAGACTTTTATTTTATGCGCCGGTGCGGTCGAGCTTCTCGTCGGATTATGGATTCTTTTTGGAATTTTCCCGCGCGAAATAATTTTGATTGCGTGGATTCCGATAAACTTAACCCTGACAATTTTCAACTGGACTGAACTGATCGGACATTTGCCTATTTACGGGACGCTCGCCATTTTGCTGGTTTGGTCTCTGAGAAGCGATAATCTCGCGCTCTGGCTAAACGGGTTACGCGAGGGACCGCTGGCAATTCTTGGATATGGCGACGGCGGACGACGGCAGTCTCACGCAAACATCTGCTTTTTTATAAAAACCAATATTTAAGGAAAGTGAAACAGAGACAATTGTTCGGAATTTCAGTCATGACGAACAGCTTGCGGCTGCATTCTTTTGCTGTGTCAAAACAGTAAGCGGTAGCGACCGGTTGAAGTTACGCCAAACCAAATTATTAATTGTCGAAAGAATGCGAATTTTTGCTGTAGAAGCGCAAAGCTTTCGCAGAGAATCGCTAGTAAAACATAAAGTTCTTGGCGATTCTCTGCGAGCATTTCCCGCCTTCGATGGTGAAAAAGTATATTCGGCAACTTGGATTATTCTCGTTAAATTACCTTCTACCAAAGGTGGTTCTGACAGTCTTGCGCTAAACTACTTTGTTTATACACGTAAAAATTAATCTCTAAAAGTGAAAATTGAATTATGCAAAAAGAACTTTTCTCCTTGCTTGGAAGCTTTCTATCAAATGCCGTATCAGCAAAAAACGGCGAGCGGCAGGGAACCATTGTGAGTCGCGACGTACGGGTCGAGAGCAGTGACTTTAAATACCAAGTTTATGTTCCGGCACAATTGGACAGCTCGCAAAATTTGCCGTTGATTGTTTTTCTACACGGCATCGGGCAGCGCGGGAGCGGCGGATTTGTTCCGGCAGAAGGCGGTTCGGGAGCAATCGCGCGACATTATCTGGCGCAGGTTCCGGCGATTATTCTGCTGCCGCATTGCCGTCCGGGAAGTTTTTGGTCGGATCCGGTGATGGAAGAAATGGTAATGCGGGAGATTACCCAAACCGTCGAAGAATTCGGCGCGGACTCCAAACGCGTTTATCTGACCGGCGTGTCGATGGGCGGTTACGGCGTTTGGCATCTTGCCGCACGGTACAGCGGACAGTTCGCCGCGCTCGTCTCAGTTTGCGGCGGCAGTCCGATTACCAGCGGAAATCGCTTTGCGCCGATTGCCGAAAAAGTTGGCAAAACTCCGGCGTGGCTCTTTCACGGCGCGGATGATAGAGTCGTTCCGGTCACCGAATCACGCCAGATTGTCGAAGCGCTTAAGGAAAACGGCGGAAACGTAAAATACAACGAATTCGCGGGTGTCGGTCATAACGTGTGGATGAATGCTTTGACAGAAAAAGAACTGTTGCCGTGGCTACTTGCGCAACGAGTCGGGTAAAGCGTTTTCATGCCTGAACTGCAGTCATTTTATACAAAAACTTAATTTTCTTCCGAATCGGCATATTCACCGCGCCTTCCGCAATCACGTATAAACCGGCAGCTTTGTTTTTCAATTTTAAGACTTTCTCTTTTTCCGAGACGTCAAAACACCGAACGGTTTCCGAAAATATCCAATCTCTTCGGTTAAGGAATTGAAAATGAATAATTTTGTCGCGGTATTGTTTAGTGAAAAAACGATTCTGAAAATTGCGCTGTCGCTCGTATTTCTGGCGCTGTTGTCACAAATTGCTGCGGCGCAAAATACATACGCGACACATACAAATTTATCGTATGTGGATGACGGTAATGTTTCACACAAATTGGATTTGTATGTTCCGAACGGCGCAGCTTCGCCCGTTCCGTTAATCG
>JACCRD010000189.1 GCA_013813755.1 Acidobacteriota bacterium
CCCTGAAACGGCTCAATAAAACTCGGATGATTATGCGATTCAACCTTAAACGCGACGCACCAGTCGTCGCCGATATCAACCACGCCCGCGTTCTCGCCCGGCGGAACGATAACCCGTTCGCCAGTTACCGGAAGACGCTTAAGGTGAACACGCGAAGATTTATACGAACAATGTTCCGACCACATGACGCTGAAAACGCCGAGTTCGGTCAAGTTCGGCTCGCGCCCTAAAATCTGCTTGATTTTTTCGTATTCTTCAACGGTTAAATTGTGCGTTTTGACAACTTCGGGCGTGATTTGGGAATTATTCATCGTTGATGCTCTCTGATGGAAAAATCTCGTTTAAAACAAAAAAGAGAGTTTATGCGTTTCAGACCTGTTTTTCAAATCCGATTCGATAAACTCTACGTAAAATTTTATTCTCAGGTAAATTTGTCTCTAATTTTCCACTGATATCTCCAGAGCTTTGTCGCCGAACTTACGTTTTATTTCCGTCTCGGTGGTGATGTTGTAACCTTTTATATATTCAATTAATTTAGTTGTCATTTTGCAATTAAATTCAAATGTTTTAATTCCATATTTATCAGCCAAAATTCTTGCTAATTGGGCATTTGCAAGTGAATCCTCACCTTTATTTATAATTTGCAACTTACCCAAAAGAATATCTTCTTTAGCGTCACTTTCACCTTTCTGAAAAGGATCGGTGAGGTTTGCGATATCATCAAGAATTTTTATCTTTAATTTTGTACCCTCATCTAAAGTTTGAGCGATTTGTTCAACTAAAATTTTATCAATTTCCGACCGCAAAATATCAAGTTTAACTTTTCCCTGTCTTGAGTAAACAGTTGCGCCTTTTTCGTTAAAAAGAATCGTGAACGGCAAACCGCCCTGCCACTCTTTTGAAACTGCGGCGATCGCGGATTCCTCACTCGCGGTTTTGAGTAGGTAGGCGGGCATTTCCGCTTTCATTTCCGCTAGAAATTTTGGCACATCCCGTCTGATTTCAGCTAAATCGTCAAGCGAAACGGTGATAAAATCAATCTTCCCCTTATACTGCTCGTCAAGTTTTACGAGATCAGGAAATTCTTCGCGGCACGGGTCGCACCACGTCGCCCAAAAGTTTATGAGCAGAGGTTTAGCCGTCTCTCCTTCGCGCTTAAACAGATTTTTTAGTGCAAAATCATCAATCTGCGTAACTTTCGGCACATTAGCGGCAGCGATCTTAACTGGTTTTTTGATCAAAACTTTTTCGCCGTTCGGTTTCACCCGACGTCTTTGAGCAGATGTTTCCGCCGCGTTAAGTTGTGTAAAAACGAAAATGATTCCGAGCAAAACAAAGATTTTTTTCGCTCTCAACTGATTTGTTAAAAACTTTTTCATTCGTGTTTTAGCAGCAGATTATTCCACCCGCTTGATCGAACAGCCGAAGGCGTTGGCGCTCGTTTTGGCAATTGCCTTTCCGCTCAAAGATGATTCGAGCGCGTCGCGCAAATAATTGTTAGATATGGTTTTACCTGAACGGTCATTGTCAATTGCGCCTTCGTACATTAAAACATTTTTAGCGTTAAAATAATAAATTTCCGGCGTTACGTTCGCGCCAAATTTATCAGCTAAAATATTGCCTTTATCAATCAACACGGGAAATTTATACTTTTCTGCCGCGTGAGTTCTAACTCGTTCTGGTGATTCGGTCACATTTGAATTGATGCCGATCACATTGACGCCCTTCGCTTTATAATCTTCTGCAAGTTTGGCGATTCTTTCATCGTAACCTTTAACAACCGGACACTGAACCGAAAGAAAAATAATAATCGCGCCGTTTTTTCCCTTCAAATCATTGAAAGATTGTTCTTTGCCGTTAGTGTCGGAAAGCTTAAAGTTTTCTAATGTCGAGCCAACCGCAAAATCACCTTTGGCGCTGACATCTGAAAAAGAAACAAACGCGACAATTGCAAAAAATGCCGCTAATAAAATACTTGTACGCTTCATTTTTATATAACTCCTTTTTATTTTCTGGGAACAATTAATTTTAACAATGCATTATCGATATTAACAAGCAAAAATTGAAAAGTATTTGTGTGGGTTGACCTAAAGTAAATTTTTAAACCACTCTGGAAAATTTATGACAGAAAGAATTCTAACTAAAAATTTTCGGCATACTTTTATTAAGACTTTTCGGAAGCAGAACTTCCATCGCGTCATCAACTGTCACGATTCCGGCAATTTCGCCTAAATCATCAACTACCGGCAGCGCGAGAAGATTATATTCGGCGATAGTTTGAGCAGCTTCTTTTGAATCATCATTGGGATGAGCGAATTGAAATTTGGAGCGCATCACTTCGGAAAGCGTGCGAGCTGGATCAGCTAAAATCAAGCTGCGCAGAGAGATAATGCCGACGAGTTTCCAGGAATTTTCTTCTTCGACAACGTACATGTAATAAATCATATTCGGCGTTTCCGCCATTTCCCGGAGCCGCGAGATTGTCAGCGCGACTGTTAAATTTTGCGGAAAAGCGACAAACTCGGTGGTCATCAAACCGCCCGCCGTGTCTTTATCAAACGGAAGCTGTT
>JACCRD010000206.1 GCA_013813755.1 Acidobacteriota bacterium
AACCTATATCGGCGGCAAAGCCAAGAATATGCACAAAGCCAAGAATATGCACAAAGCCAAACGTGAAGCAATCATTCAAGGTCGCGGCTCTGTCGGTAAAACTGCCGTTATGGGACTGCTCGAAAGAAAAGGTCGCGTCCTTGCCAAAGTCATTGAAAGAACAGACCGCGAAACACTTCACGCCGAAGTTAAAGCCAATGTCGAAAAAGATTCAAACCTTTTCACCGATGAATGGCGTTCATATCGCGGTTTAGATGATGAATACATTCACCAAGTTATCAATCACGGTGTCGAATATGTTCGCGGAAACATTCACACCAACGGAATTGAGAACTTCTGGTCGCTTTTGAAACGCACAATTAAAGGGACTTACGTTTCAGTTGAGCCTTTTCACCTAGGACGTTATTTAGATGAACAGGTTTTTAGATTTAACGAGCGTAAAGGAAAGGATAAGGATAGATTCTTGAAAGCGGTTGGAATGATTTCAGGAAAAAGATTGACCTATGAAGAACTCATAGGCTACTGTTCGAGGAGTATCTAACGATAAGAAGAAATTGCCAAGACGAGGGAAGAAGAAGGGCTAAATTTAGCCCTTCTTCTCTTTATTCACCTGATATATCTTTTCTTGCTCATCTATTTCTTTTTTAGGAACACTGACAAGTCTTTGGGCAAATGATTCAAAGCGTCTGTAATTATCGTTTGATGCTTTGGTTACTGTTGTTTTAGTTTTTGACGCTGTTAGTGTTTTCGGTGTTGATTTCGGTTGCATTTGGTATCTCCTCCACAAGACGACTAAGGTTTTCCAGTTGTATTTCAGGATTCCAATATGAGGGCGATGGTTCTTCTAGACTCCACCACTTTGCACCGCTTTCATGCCAAGCGTTGCGTAATTGCTGATGTGTTCTATTATAATCGTGGTATCCAAAATGAGTTCCACAACTTGGACAAATTTCATCATCCATAGCAGGGTCTTCTAAATGTTCATATCCACAAACTGGGCAAGTGTATTCCATATTCCTTCCTTAACGATTCGCACAATTTAAGTAGTAATCGTAATTTATTGGCTCACCGTGGTGCGTTAACGGGTTTGGTATGTAATATGTTCTTATGTATCCATCAGAACTCAGAATACCAAACTCCTCTGTTATAAGATTAAATCGGAGTCTAGCCCTGTCACGAAGTCTTGTGTATTCTTCGCAGTTAATTTGCAAACCATTTTCCAAAAAAGTGCTTGCCATTTCCTCATATTCCTCCGCCGTGATTGCACCAAAATCCGCGCCGTGGTCTTGAAAATGCCGAGCGCGTTTGCGTGAAGTTCTGAAACTCAAAGTAGATGCCACAAAACGCACACTCCATTTTGATTATAACATTTCGCTCTAAGGTTGTAACAATATAATATGAGAGTGGTAAACTGTCAATCAAGGTGAGTCAAGTCTATTATTACCTTAATTTGCCTTCAGAAGTCTGGACTTCAATCGAAACATTCCGCACAAGCTCAAACTGCTGAGTCAAAACCTTGCCGGAAAGAGTGCGCGTCTGTGACTGGGCAAAAATATGTAAGTTTGGGAGAAGTGCGATTAATAGGAGAGCTGAAAATAAAATTTCTAAATTGATGTCGTATTTAATTGATTCAAATAATAACTTGGTTTTCATAAATATTTTTTTGGTTTAACAATTTGGGGAAACTTTTTTCTTTGATTTAGACATACCAACATAAGTAACACGAAAATCAAATTAGTAGTATTAACTTTATCTCTTTGAATTATTCTTAAAAACTTTCAATTGATTTCGTCTTTTTCTTTCCGAAAAATTTACTCTAAAATCTATTTATGCACATCACAAAAGTTGAGTTGGAAGATATTAAATCTCACATTAACGCGAAATTTGAATTTGAGCGCGGAACGACTGCAATCACAGGCGCCAACGGGGCAGGCAAAACGTCGATTATCGAAGCGGTCGCGTGGGTTTTGTTTGATTTACTCGATTATAAAAAGGATGATTTTGTGCGGCGCGGGGCGAAAAAAGGAGTTGCCAACATTACGTTTGAAAGCAATCTTGATGAGCGTCAGTATCGTGTTTACAGAGATACCGGAACCGGTTATTACGTTTATGATTTACAGCTGAAGACGCGCATTGCAGAAAAGCGGGAAGAAGTGGCGCGATTTTTGTGGCAGCATCTGGGCGTCGAAGCGGGAACTGATTTAGAATCTTTATTTCGCCGCGCCATCGGCGTGCCGCAAGGAACTTTTACGGCGATTTTTCTTGAAACCGGAGCCGAGCGAAAAAAAGCTTTCGATAAACTTTTGAAAGTCGAAGAATATCGGCAGGGCGCGGAAAAATTGCGCGAAACGGCACGTTACCTCGAAACACAAATCACCGCCGTCCGCGAAAAAATCGCCCGTGCTGAGGGCGCGCTCGCGCGTCTCGAACTGGTCGAAGCCGAACACCAAAAATACGCCGAGCAATCCAAAAATTTAGCAGACAGCGCGGAGAAATTAAACGACGAAACGAGCCGGAAAAGGGAAACGGTTAAAAAGTTTGACGAAACCGAAAATGCGATGAGCGAACTAAAAATGACGCGCGACAAATTGCAGTCGGAAAATCAAACGGCTGAATTTGTGCGGAAACAAAAGGAAAACGAAAAAGACGCAGCTCGCGTCGCAACGGAGAAAATCAAACTTGTCGAAGCGGATTATAAAATTCACATTTCAGCCTCGGTGGAACTGAAAAGCCTTGAAACCGAGCGAACGACACGCGATAAAATTCTAAGCGAAATCAACCAGACGGAAAATCAAATTGTTAGCTTAAAAGCCGAACAAAAAAGCATCAGCGAAAATTTGAAAAAAGTCTTGGAAGCGCGAGAAAACATTGTAAACATTCAGCCAAAGGTGCGCGAACAAGAGGAAATGGAAAAGCAGCGCGAGCTTTTGAGAACAGATTTAGCAAATGCTAAAGCCGCCGAAAATCAAGTGTCGGGTTATGAAGGAAAGTTGAGCGTTTTGCGAGATGAGCTTGGCGAGATAAATAAAAAAATAAAAATCGCGCAGGAAAAAAGCGCGGGCATAGAAAATCTTGAAAATTTGGAAAAACGCAATATAAAAATCGTCGATGAACTTGCCACACTCCGCGCCGCTCTTAACCGCGACGGACAGTTTGAGCGTGAAGTTATTGACAATCTGATCAAAAATCATTTCTGCCCGATTGTCTCGCAAAAATGTCTGAACCTCGAAACGGGAAAAGCTCAGGAAAGTTTTATCGGCGCGCAAAACGGGAACGGCAAAGCGCAAATTTCGGCTTTGGAAGTTGAGCAAAAAACAATTTTAAGCAATCTTTCGCAAGCGCGTGAAGCCAAATCGAATGCCGCCGTTCTGCCGAATTTGCGCGAAACAAAAGAGAAAATTACGGAAGACGGCAAAAAAATTCGAGAGGAACAAGATAGCTGGCGCAAACAAGCTGAAAATCTCGCTCAAATCAACGTCAGGCTTAACCAAATCGTCATTCAGCTAAACGCTCTGGAGAATCCGAAGGCGAAACTGTTGGCGTTTGAAAATGAAGTTAGGCGTGAAAGCGATTTAAAGGAAAAACTTTTCCAAATCGAGCAGAATCTTGTTCAAATTGGAAATGAAAAAGCCGATTTGAGCCAGCAATTGATGCAGTTTGAAAAGCTTGACGCGCAGTGGAAACGCCTGTCCGATGAGCGCGACCGAACATCGAACGCGCACCGTGAATTTCTGGCAAACGAATCGCTTGCCCAAACTTTGCCCGCGCGGGAAAGCGAACTCGAAATCGCGCAGGCGGAAGTCAAAAAATTAAAAGAAAATTTAGCGAAAGCCGAAGAAGATTTTTCGACCGCCGACAAAAATTATGACCGCGAGCGACATCTTTCGGAAAAAGCTTCGCTGCTCGAAGCGGAAAAATGCCTGGCGGAAACGTACGCCAATCTGGAAAACGCTAAACGCTCACTGATGCAGTTTGCCGAGGAATTGAAAATTTTGGCGGAAACGCGCAAGGCGATGCAAGCCGATTTTTTTGAAAAGGAACGGCTTGAAAAAATCTCGGAAGCGACCAAATTTATCCGTGATACTTTAAAGGAAGCCGCGCCTAGAGTTGCGCGAAATTATGTTTTTCACGTTTCAATGGAAGCCAATCAGATGTACAGGGAAATTACCGGCAATGCCGAAAGAACTCTGAAATGGACGGAAGATTACGGAATTATTCTGGAAGAAGACGGTTTCGAGCGCCCGTTCATCAATCTTTCGGGCGGCGAACAGATGGCGGCGGCTTTGTCCGTGCGGCTCGCGCTTCTCAAACAACTTTCCGATGTGCGTCTGGCGTTTTTTGATGAACCGACAACGAATATGGACGCGGAAAGACGCGAGCGTCTGGCGGAGCAAATCAGCCGGATTACTCAGAACAAAACTTTTGACCAGCTATTTGTCGTTTCGCACGACGATACATTTGAAGAATACGCCGATTATGTGGTTGCGGTTGGAGGAAATGAGAATGTATAAAACAAAAACTTTTTTATTTTACAAGTTTTGATCTTTTATATTTTTCAGTTTAATAAAAAGTGGGAAAAAAAGTCCGAAGTTAAGAATAATCGCGACGAAAAAGCCAATTAAAATCGAGAGCGTTATAGAAGCGAATATCAAACCACCGAGTCGTTGTCTGACATTTTTATAAGTCTCGCGAAAAGTAACGGGTTCGCCGAAAAGTAGATGGCGAACAAAATTGCGTGATGCGCCGCCCATCACCGTTAAAATGGCGACAGTTTCCGTCAGCCAAATTATTAAATTGCCAAACCCCGAAAAGATGTAGTAAAAAACCATCTCCACCGGATCATTTGATAAACTGACTGAAAAAAGCTTGCGCCCAAGGATTGTCCAGCCGACGGAAATTATTGTCCCGATTACAATTGGTGGCGCGGCTATCCATACAAACGTCCAGAAATTCTTGCGATAAAACCTTACGGTGCGGTCAATTAAATCGCCTGCACCCAGAAATGCTATTGAAAGTTGGATGTTTGAAGAAGTTGAAGAACTCATTATTTTTTGAAATCAGTTTAAGTAGATTTTTTAACAAATATTAAGCACCTATAAAATAAAAAAGGTGTTACTAAAGAGTAACACCTTACAAAAACTCTAAATTTTATAATTAAAATTCAAATCGAACTGCAAATTGTAACTGGCGAGCGGCACCTGCCGATGTAATTTGTCCAAAGTTTAGAGCGTTGATGTTAGCGAACTGTGTATTGTTAAAGAAGTTTACTGTATTCAACAAATTAAACGCTTCGAATCTCAGTTGAAGACGAGTACTTTCTGTAAAGTTAATGTTCTTCAAAAGAGCCGCATTCACATTAAAGTTTTTCGGACCGTTAATTAAGGTTCGAGCCACATTTCCAGTCTGTCCAGGATTTGGGTTGAAGAATACCTGTCCTTCAAACGGAGTCGAACCAAATCCGCTGGAAGCTGTACTGCTAAATCTTCCAGTTGTAGGATTTTGTGTTTGCAACAGCACGCTTGGATTAATAAAGTAAATATTCCCATTTTGTTCAAAAACCCCTGACAAAGCGCGAATTTCCTCGTTGGTCAGATTACTGTTTGCAGTTTGTCTTCCCGAACGTGCCGCGCGGTTTAATGTTCCGCGAGTATCCGTAAAGGTAATCGGCGCGCCCGTTCCGTACTGCACCAATCCGGAAAGTTCAAAACCGCCGAAGATTTTGTCAACTATGCCGCCTTGATTCAAAAACATTCTGCCTTTACCAAATGGCAATTGGTAGATACCGTTGAAGTTAAAGGTGTGTGTTTGGTCAAAGTCAGCGCGTTGGTTGTCAAGATCCGGGTCCTGGTTTTGAAGGAAAGGCTCGAAAAGTCCTTGGCTCGTACCAATCGTATTAGTCAAATTTTTCGAGAGAGTATAGTTCGCTTGGAAATATAAACCGTCCGCAAAACGACGGCGAAGTTCAAGTTGCAGCGAGTTGTAATTGTAAGAACCCGCATTTGTAAAAAGCTCTATCTGACCGATTGTCGGATT
>JACCRD010000218.1 GCA_013813755.1 Acidobacteriota bacterium
TGAAGAGATGAATTTGAATAAAGATGTTAACGATAAAACTGCTGCTAATATAGCGCAGCAATTATTTGATGTAGTAGGAAAGGAGAATCTTGGGGTTTTAAAATCACACGAAGAATTGAAAAAGTCCGTTACTAAAAATGAAGACCGTCCTTTCAAGGTAGCGGTTAGTGAAGCCTCAAAAAATGAAGTAAAAAATCTAGGTAATACTTTAGGAGATACTGAACATATGCTTTCGTTTGCAATCAATAAAAATGAAATAGATATTCTTCAAATAGATATTCCGCAATCAAAAATTCTAGAAAACAATCCTTCTCATAAATTTGTGGAAATGAACTTAAATAATCGTTGTTTTACTGCAAAATCGTTGGAAGAAACTGTAGAGAAGGTAGCTAATATTAAAGGAATTTTTCAAAGATAATGTGTGGAATAGCAGGTTGGGCAAATTTAGACTCTAAAAAACCTTTGCAAAATCACAGCGAAGCCGTTTTGCATTCGATGTGCAACCAGATAATTCATCGCGGTCCTGATTCGGAAGGTTTATGGCTGGATGAATCGGTGGCGCTCGGAATGCGGCGACTTTCGATTATTGATCTTCACACGGGCGAGCAGCCGGTTTACAGCGAAGACCGCAAAATCATCGCGGTGATGAACGGCGAAATTTATAATTTTCGAGAGATTCGCCAAAGTCTGGAAAAGCGCGGACACCGATTTGAGACGCAGACCGACACCGAAGTTTTACCGCATCTTTATGAGGAATACGGCGAAGAACTCATCGAACATTTGAACGGAATGTTCGCTTTTGCGCTCTGGGATTTGCGAAAGAAAAAACTTTTGATTGCGCGTGATCGGTTCGGAGAAAAGCCGCTTTACTACGGCTTTTTTGACGAAAAATTCATTTTCGCCTCCGAGCCGAAAGTTCTGCTTGAAAATCCGCACGTAAAAACTGAAATCAACCTGGACGCTTTTCGGCAATATCTTTCTTTTGATTACGTTCCCGCGCCCAATTCGATTTACAAAAACATCTTTAAGCTTCCCGCGGCGCATCTTTTAATTTTAGAAAATGGCGAGATCGAAACGCGGCGTTACTGGAATTTAACCTGGCAGAAGCCCGCCATTGATAGCTCGCAGTCTTCTGCCACAAACCAGACGCCGACGATCAAAGAAGCATCAGAACAGCTCAAAGAATTACTTGCCGATTCGGTCAGGATGCGGCTCGTGTCGGATGTTCCGCTCGGCATTCTGCTCTCCGGCGGAGTTGATTCTTCGGCAATCGCGGCTTTTGCGACGCAGTTTTCAAATGAAAAAGTGAAAACGTTTTCTATCGGTTTTGAGGAAGATTCTTTTGACGAGTCAAAATTCGCGCGGGAAGTTGCGGCGCATCTCGGAACCGAGCATTACGAGGACAAACTGAGTGTTGAAAAAGCGGCGGATTTGATTTCAGAAATTGGCGGCTGGCTTGATGAACCGATGTCTGACGGCTCGCTTCTGCCGACGCTTCTTTTATCACGGTTTGTTAAAAAATACGTTACAGTCGCGCTCGGCGGCGACGGCGGCGACGAAATTTTCGCCGGTTATCCGATGTATTACGGACATCGAATGGCGCGTGTTTACGATTCGATTCCGCGTTTTCTGCGTTCGAGTCTGATCGAGCCGATTGTTAATAATTTGCCGGTCAGCACGAAAAATCTTTCGTTTGATTATAAAGCGAAACGCTTTGTCGCGGCTTCAAAATACGATCTGGTCACGCGCCATCATTCGTGGTTCGGTTCATTTTCCATCGATCAGCAAAACAATTTGTTGACCAGAGATGTTCTGGCAAACACTTCAAGCAACATTTATAGAGGCGCGAAAGATTTACTGAAAATTACTGACGCGCAAAACGAAATTGAACAGATGCAGTTTTTGGATATGAATTTTTATCTGGCTGAGGATATTCTGACCAAAGTTGACCGCGCTTCGATGGCGGTTTCGCTTGAAGTTCGCGCGCCGTTTCTTGACCCGCGCGTCGCGGAATTTGCCGCCGGTTTGCCGCCGGAATACAAGCTCAAAGGCAATAAGGGTAAGTATATTTTGAAAAAAGCGGTTGCCGATTTGCTGCCAAAATCTATTTTGCAGCGTCCCAAAAAAGGTTTCGGAATTCCGATTGCCGGATGGCTTAAAGGTCGTCTGAATCCGCTGATGCACGATTTGCTTGCGCCGGAAAGATTAAAAAATCAAGGTTTGTTCAACGTGGGTTTTGTGCAGAAACTGATAAAAGAACACGAACAAAATATCGCCAGTCACCACAAACAACTTTGGACGCTGCTAGTCTTCCAACTTTGGTATGAAAACTTTTTTCTTAAAAATCGTTGAATATTACAAAGCTTGAAGTTTTCGGTTTTCAAACTTTTTCTTTGATAAACAGAGATTTTAACAGAGACATTACAAATCGCTGCTATTCGCTTTTTGATAATCGAGCGATTATTTTTATATGTCTTTGTTTTGCCGTCTGCGCCCCGCTTCAACTGGCGGCAAACTCTCTCGCCGAATATAAGGAAAATATCCGAAGATCAAGAAAATCCATTATTAAACTGCAAAATCCTTCTTCAGAAGACGTCGCTAACAAATATTACCCGGAGTTTTAACACCAGACGTTAAAAGGTTTTGCGCGATGTTCGCAAACGAGAGGAACTTTATCAAAATATGAGCAATTTAACTTTGAATTTCAAAAGGAAGTTTTGCAAATCATCAGCCGCCTGCGAGAAATAGAGGAAAAATTGGGTTTGAAAAGACAGAGAGCTACAAGAAAATAATTTTAGTGAAAAACGGTAAGTGGTAAGTGGTAAATTTTTATTTTCCATTTACCGTTTTCCGTTTATCTCTTACCACTTATGAACACTACTTCCCTGATTTTGTTAATTGTTTTATTTTTCATCACCAGCGCAATCGGCGTGGTGACGGGGAGCAACTCTTTAATCACTGTTCCGGTAATGTTTCAGTTCGGCATCGACCCGAAAATCGCCGTCGCTACCAATATGTTCGGACTGACGTTTATGAACATCGGCGCGACAATTCCCTTTATGCGAAAGGGGGCGATTGATTACAAAAAAATGTCGCCGCTCGTCGTTTTAACAGTCATTAGTTCAGCAATTGGCGCGCTGCTCGTCGGGCTGATTACCAGCCAGAGCATTAAATTAATTGTTTCGATAGCAATGATTGCCGTAACACTTTTTACGCTTCTCAAGCCGGATGCCGGTGTTGCGAAAGTGGATAATGTCGGACAAAAAACAAAAATTATCGTTTTTGTTCTGACATTTCTTTTAGGAATTTACGGCGGACTTTACAGCGGCGGCTACACAACAATGCTGACGGCGGTTTACGTCGCTTTTTTTGGTTTGACGTTTACGGAAGCGGTCGCCTCGACAAAATTTATCAACGTTTTTTCGTCGTTCGTTGCGACCGTAATTTTTATGTGGCAAGGTTTAGTTGATTATCATCTGGGCTTAATTTTAGCCGTCACAATGTTTATCGCGGCTTACGTCGGCGCAAAAACTGTAACGAAATTAAATGACGTGTGGCTCAAGCGAATCTTTATCACGACTGTTTTGATTTTAGCTGCCAAAACAATTTTTGATTTCGTTTAATCCAAAGTATTACCACAACAGACGCGGGAAGATACCAATTTAATTCAAAACAATCCAAAATCCAATTATCAGTGTCATCTGCGGTTTAATATTTTTTGCTATAATGTTTGTGTTATGAAAATAGCAGTAGCAATGAGCGGCGGCGTGGATTCTTCTTCGGCAGCCGCGCTTCTTAAAGAGCAGGGACACGAACTTGTCGGATTTACGATGCAGTTGTGGAACCAAAGGCGGGGCATCTCTCTGGACGAAAACGGTGATCCGCTGCCATCGCGGTGCTGTTCGCTTGATGATGTTTATGATGCGCGCCGTGTGGCGGAATCGCTCGGCTTTCCATTTTATGTTTTAAATCTTGAACAGGAGTTTGAAAAATCCGTTGTCGAGCCGTTTGTCCAAAGTTATCTGGACGGCGAAACGCCAATCCCGTGCGTCGCCTGCAACTCGCGTTTGAAGTTTGCATCACTTGATAAATTAGCGCAAAGTCTCGGCTGCGATAAAGTTGCGACGGGACATTTCGCGCGTGTTGAATTTGACGAAGCGGCAAATCGTTACCGCTTATTTCGCGGGCGTAATCATTGGAAAGACCAAAGTTATTTCTTGTGGGAACTAACGCAAGACCAACTTTCCCGCGCCTATTTTCCGCTTGGCGAAATGTTAAAATCCGAAGTCCGCGACATTGCCCGCAGCGCAAATTTATACGTCGCCGAAAAACAGGAATCGCAGGAAATCTGTTTTGTTCCCGACGGCAAATACTCGGAGTTTATTGACCGCTATCTAACGCACGAAAACCGATCCGATGAATTGCCCGAAAGTGGTGAAATAGTCAATGCGAAAGGCGAAAAAATCGGCGAACATTCAGGTATTCACCGCTACACAATCGGGCAGCGGCGCGGTTTGAAAATCGCGCACGAAAAGCCTCTGTATGTGACGCAAATCGAACGATTGAAAAATCAAATTGTTGTCGGCGAAGCGGAAGAATTGGATTGTCTGGATTTCGTCGCCAAAGGAGTCAATTGGGTTGCCCTCGATGAACCGTCCGAACCTGTCCGTGCCGGAGTCAGAATTCGCTATCGCCACGAACCCGCCCCCGCGCTTATTTATGCTTTACCCGACAACCGCGCCCAGATTGTTTTCGACGAGCCGCAACGCGCCATCACACCCGGACAAACGACGGTTTTCTATGACGGCGAAGAAGTTGTCGGCGGCGGCTGGATTGTAAAATAATGATGAACACTGAATTATGAATGATTAATTGAAGAAAGAAGTCATTATTGTCGCGGGCGGAAACGGCGTTGAAATAATAACTTTCGCTCGTGCTTTTTTCGTGTTCTTTTGCGGCAATGCGATTACGAATTTTTGAATGTCGACGAAATCGCCAAAAGTCATCAGCGAAAAATTCGGGCGCAAAGAAAATTAACGCGTGAAAAATGTTTTTCCACAAACTGAACGAAGTTGTCCTATAAATCAAATCCTTATTGACGACGAGCGTCAGCCGCAGATATTCGGTAAAACTCAAGAATACATTCAACTGAAAATGCTCAAATCGCAACTTCGTAAAATTTACCTGCGCCAGCAAAAACAACTTTCACCGGTGGAACGAAAAGATAAATCAGCGCAAATTGCCGATTTGTTTTTTGAAAATTTTGACTTGCAGAAAATCAATTTTCTGCATTGTTTTTTGCCGATTGAAAAATTCAATGAAATTGACACAAATTTTATCTTTCAAAAAATTTGGCGCGATTTTCCCCGCATCGAAACGTTCGCGCCGCGTGTCAATTTCCAGGTTGATAATATTGACAATCTGAAATTCGCGCCCGAAACCGAGCTTGTCAAAAACGCATGGGAAATTTTTGAGCCGGCGCGCGATGTAACGATTGTAACTGAGAGAATTGATTTAGTTTTAGTTCCGCTTTTGTGTTTTGACTCGCGTGGTTTTCGTGTCGGTTACGGCAAGGGATTTTACGATAGATTTTTGAAAAACTGTTGTGCTGATTGCTTAAAGATTGGTCTAAGCTATTTTGAACCGATTAGGAAAATCTCGGATGCGCAGGAGTTTGACGTGCCGATCGATTTTTGTGTTACGCCCGAAAAGATTGTGAATTTCAAATAAAGGAAAGCAAATATTTTTGAACATTTATTATTCAATACTTTTTTTCTTTCAATTTTAATCGGTATTTATTCAGAAAATTTAACAGATCAATCAGCTTATGCAGATTTATGTCTGATTTATAAAGTTTGCGGTTCGGACATTTGCTTAAAATTGAAACCAAAACCTCGCAAATGGCGAATTATATTGTAGTAGATAAAAAAGGGAGAAATAAAAAATGGACAGACGAGCTTTTTTAAAATCAGGAATGTTGCTGGGTACTTTAACTGCTCTTTCGAGTTTTTCGCTTGGCTCGACAGGTATCGCGGAGAATTTATTTGATGAAAGCGGCGATAAACTTCCATTTAAGAAAATAGTTAAGACAGACGCCGAATGGAAACGCATCTTGACGCCCGACCAATATCAAATTGCGCGAAAGGGCGGAACGGAAGCCGCTTACTCAAGTCCGCTCAACAAAAATTATAAGGAAGGCATTTATAATTGTATATGCTGTAATTTGTCGCTTTTCAGTTCTAAAACGAAGTATAATTCCAATACGGGTTGGGCTAGTTTTTACGCGCCGATTGCTAAAATCAACGTCGGCGAAAAAATTGATAATAGCTTGCCGGAAACGCGAACCGAAGTATTTTGTAATCGCTGCGACGCGCATCTCGGACACGTATTTGACGATGGTCCGAAACCGACCGGACTGCGCTATTGCATTAACGGAGTGGCGATGACATTTGTAGAAAAGGCGCGTAAAAAATAATTATACAAATTACTTTTACAAAAAAGGCTGCGGAACAAAGATTAAAATAAAGTCTTTGTTCCGCAGCCTTTAGATTTACCGAATTTTTATGCAGGCAGCAAACCTTTTAATTCCCTAACAATATTTTGCACGTCTTCCTGATCTTCAAGCGCGAACATAAAAAATTCGTAGCCGGTTTTCAGACAAACAACACCGTTGCCGAAAAACCACACGCCTTCGAGCAAAGGGTTTCTGCCCAAAAGCCAGTCGAGCGGCGCGCCGGTAATAGTTTTCTGATTAAAAATATTGGTCATCAACACTGCGCCTGAAGCAAAACTGTATGCGCCAAGCAGCGGCGCGCCGACATATTTTGCAATGTCGCGCTCGAATTGGATTTTCTCCGCATTGGCTTGTGACAATTCGCCTTTCTTGATGAGTTCGTCTTGATTTTTGAGGTAGTTTTGGAACTGCTCGCTCGCCTTTTGCACCGACCACGCGGGGAATGCCGAATTAAAAAGCCAATGCGAACTAATTCCCGTCACAACCACGCCGAGTCCCGCGCCAACCGCCATCGAAACACCGGTCGTCGCGGCTTGCAGAGGGTTTTCCGAAATCCATCCGGAAGTTTTCTGAACGGTTTTAATCGCTGAATCTATCGTGCGCGTCCAGCTTGCTCCCAAGCTAAATGCCTTTGAAACACGATGTGCAGTGGTGTCGAAAGTTCCACGCGCTTCTTCAAAAACTTCGTTTGCTTTGACACTGGCAATATCAAAAACTTCGCCCGCTTTTTGTCCGACAGTTCGCAAAACGCTTTCGGCTTCGACGGCGGATTTGCTGAACACATCGGCGGCTTTTTCGCCCGCGTCTTCAGCCGCATTGCGAATCGGTTCGCTCGCCGTCCAAGCCTTTTTCCCCGCATCTTCAGCATTTTTGAATGTATCTTCGGCAACTTTATAAGCTTGTTTGCCGACTTCGGATTTTTCGGCTTCGGTTTTGATTTTTTTCGCGCTTTCCTTAAAAGTGTCCGCGCCTTTCTGGGCTGTTTCCTTAAGCGTTTTCGTGCCTTCTTCGATTTTTTCCTTCAACCCGATTTGTTTATCAAAATCATCAAAGCGGTCTTTCGCTTCGCGCTGCCATTTTTCAAATTTTTCTTTATAATCTGCCATAGTTTATTCCTTTGTTAAAAAACTCATTTTGAAATACGTTTTTATCAAACATTTTGTTCGCCTTTAGATGCAAAAAGAGCATCTATATTTTGTATAATTACACTATTGAGCTGAACAATCAACCGTTTTAAAAAACTAAGGCTCAACGGTTATTTTTCAAAATTTATTTTTTTTTACCGATGTGTTACTCTGTGAATTCTCTAAAGCTATGCCAAAAGTAAAATGTCCAAACTGTGGTCGACAAACCGAATATTATGGCAACGAATTTCGTCCATTTTGTTCGGAACGTTGTAAATTGATTGACTTTGGCGAATGGGCGGATGGCAAATACGCTCTGCCGTCGCAAACTTCGACGCTTAGCGAAGAAGATTTAAGAGAAATTGAAAAAGAATTAGCGCAAAAAGAAGAAATTGATTGAGATATGGAAATAGCAGCAATAGGTTTTGTAGTTTTTTTGATTGCAGTCGCGGCAGTGACGTTCTTTGTCCTGAAAAAGGCGATAAAAATGGCGGTTCGGGCGGCGATTGTCGCGCTCATTCTGCTGATTACCGTGGTCGGTGGCATTTCTTTGTGGATGTTTGGTTCAGATAAAACGTCTGAAAAACCGCCAGCCAACGTTATAAAGTCGCGTTAATTTTTATCAATGTTTCGCCAACTCAGACGTTTTTTCGCCCGTTATAAAAATCTTTCGGGCAATGTTTTCGCTCTCAGCTTCGTCAGTCTCCTCAACGATACTTCAAGCGACATAATTTATCCGCTACTTCCCGCCTTTCTTGCCTTAACGCTCGGCGCGTCACCATTTGCGATTGGTCTGATTGAAGGTTTTGCCGAATCAGTTGCTGCATTTCTTAAACTTTTTTCCGGCTATTTAAGCGACCGTTTCGACCGACGAAAGTTTCCGGTTTTCTTCGGCTATGCATTAGCAAGTTTAGCGCGCCCGATGCTGGCGTTCGTCGGAAGCTGGCAGCAGGTTTTGGCAGTGCGCGTCACAGACCGCGTCGGCAAAGGAATTCGCGGTGCGCCGCGTGACGCGATTATCGCCGAAAGCGTCCCGGAAAATAAACGCGGGCTTGCCTTCGGATTCAATCGAGCCGCCGACCATCTCGGCGCGGTTATCGGTCCGGTCATCGCTTTTATTCTACTTTCCTATTTCGCTGATAATCCGCAAAACCCGACGGCGCAGGATTACCGACAGGTTTTTCTTTACGCTTCGATTCCCGTCGTCATCGGTTTATTTGTCATCGTTTTTTTTGTCAAAGAAAAGCCGAAAGAGCTTCATCTTGCCGATGTGAACGCGCCGAAAATCAAACTTTCACTAAAAGAATTTGATGGTAATTTCAAACGCTTTTTAATTGTCATCGCGCTTTTTACTCTGTCGAATTCAACTGACGCTTTTCTTCTTCTTCGCGCCGAGCAGACAGGCATTTCGGTTGCCGTTTTGCCGTTGTTGTGGATGGCTCTGCACTTTAGCAAAGTTGTTAGCTCTTTAATATTTGGTGATTTGTCCGATAAAGTCGGACGAAAAACTTTGATTTGTTCCGGTTGGATTGTTTATGCGCTCGTTTACGCGGGCTTTGCTTTCGCCAATTCAGCCTGGCAAACGTGGGCTTTATTTTTGATTTACGGCGTTTATTTCGGATTAACCGAAGGCGTGGAAAAAGCTCTGGTTGCCGATTTAGTTCCACCGAAAAAACGCGGCACGGCTTTCGGATTTTATAATTTGGCTTTTAGCATCACGGTTTTCCCCGCTTCGATTATTTTCGGCGCGATCTGGACAACCTTCGGCGCAGAAGCCGCATTTTTATTCAGCGCGTTTATTTCCGTATGCGCGGCGGGTTTACTTTTGACGGTTGAGACAGGGCAAAAATCAACAGTTTAATTTTCAAAATCATGCGGCTTTTTCAAAAACCTTTTCTCTGATTTCGCGCTCTATTTTAGTAATAGTCGGACCATCTAAAAATTCTTCGCTGCAATTCGAGCAAACCTTAACTTTGATATTATGATAAGTAAATTCTTTTCCGTATCGCTTAAAAGTGACGGAGACAAGTTTCTTTTCGGTTTTGCCGTTACAAATTGCGCATTTACTCATATTTATAAATTGTAATGAAAAGAATTTTATTTTCGATGAAGCGACAAATAACCTCGATTTCCGTATTGTCTAGCGTATTTCCAACTATAACATACCTCGCGCCGCGAGCATCGCCAGTTTGTTTAATGATAGATTTGCACGTATAAACCACATTCAAAATATCATCGGTTGTAAAATCATAAATCGGCAGTTTATCAAAAAGGCTGTGTCGTGAAAATTCGTATTTCCCGCGAGAAATTTTTAGCTTGATTCGATTTAGAACATTCATAAACTAAAAATTTTATCTCTGCCGTTTCTCTTTCTGAAATTTCTTCACGAGCATATCGCGCCGCATCTTCGGCAAATGGTCAATAAAAAGTTTGCCGTTGCAGTGGTCTGTTTCGTGTTGAAAACATCGCGCCGCGTAGCCGTTTGCTTCGCACTCGAACCATTCGCCTTTTATATCTTGCGCCCGCAGCGTAGCTCTTTCGGCGCGAACGACAACCGCCGGAACTTTGCCGACAGACAGGCAACCTTCCTGTCCACTTTGTTCGCCTTCTTTATGAATTATTTCGGGATTTGCCGCAATGAGTTTGACGCCTTCGCAATCCATTACGAAAAGCCGCAGAGACAAGCCGATTTGCTGCGCTGCCAGCCCGACGCCTTCGGCAGCATACATCGTTTCAAACATCTCGGCGCACAAATTTTCCAATTCTTCCCCAAATTTAGTAACCGCTTCGCCGCGCGTCGCAAGAATCTTTTCGGGATATTCGGTGATTTGCCTGACAGCCATAATATTTAACTGAGAACTGAGAACTGAGAAGTAAGAACTTCTGCTTTTACTTCTCAGTTCTCAGT
>JACCRD010000244.1 GCA_013813755.1 Acidobacteriota bacterium
ACGCACACGCACATTCCAATGACGCTTTTTCGAGGCATTTCGGACGATTTGGATTTGCAGGAGTGGCTCACGAAATATATCTTTCCAGCCGAAGCCAAAAATGTGACGGAAGATTTTGTCCGCGTCGGAACAAGGCTCGGACTCGCAGAAATGATTCGCGGCGGCACGACGACTTTCTGCGATATGTATTATTTTGAAGACGCAATCGCGGACGAAACTGCTAGAGCCGGAATGCGCGGCGTTCTAGGCGAAACGATTATTGATTTTCCCGTTCCCGATAACAAAACGCACGAACAGGCGCTTGCCTACACGGAAAAGTTTGTCAATAAATGGAAAAATCATCCGCTGATCGTTCCTGCATTTGCGCCGCACGCCGCCTACACGGTCAGCGAAGCGCATCTCGGAAACATCAAAAGATCAGCCGACAAATTAAACGCTGCCGTCGTCATTCATGTCGCCGAAACGCAAACCGAAGTCGAAGATATTCTCAAACAAAAAAATTTAAGACCGATTGAATATCTCGACAAAATTAATTTTTTAAACAACCGCACGATTGCCGCGCATGTCGTTTTCGCCAATGAAAATGAAATCAATATTCTAAAGAATCGCGGGGTCGGCGTAGCGCATAACCCGCAGTCTAATATGAAGTTAGCGTCAGGTGTCGCGCCTGTTCCGCAGATGCTTCTCAAAAACTTGCCAGTCGGTTTAGGGACTGACGGCGCCGCTTCAAACAACGATCTTAATTTATGGGAGGAAATGGATACGGCGGCGAAACTGCACAAAGTTTTTGCGCGTGACCCGAAAGTTTTAACTGCTGAACAGGCATTTGAAATGGCGACCATTCGTGGCGCGCAGGCGCTTCATCTGGGAAATTTGATCGGTTCGATTGAAACGGGAAAACGCGCCGACATTACGATTGTCGATTTTGGAGCGCTGCATCAAACTCCTTTTTATAACGTCTATTCACACCTTGTTTACGCGACGAAGGCGAGCGACGTGCGAACGGTCGTCATCAACGGAAAAGTCGTAATGCGCGACCGGCGTTTGCTCACCCTAAACGAAAATGTTATAAAGAAAGACGCAAACGCATATCAGAAAAAAATCATCAAAAGTTTATTAAGATAACACAGCAGGTTTTCAGAGAAACTTGCTTAAAAGTGTTTTTGAAATCATAATAGACCAAACATTTTTTTATTTTAACCGTCAGAGCGGGATGCCAAAACTTGCTTTGACCTTCGCGGAAAAAACCAAAATTCTGCGACCGCAGAGGAGACCCTAAATGCCGCTCAATCTTAGAAATATATCCGCTTCCTTTTCACTTATTTTTGTATTCGCTCTTTCTGGTTTAGCCCAGACGCACACATCCGGCGACGTGATGCGCGGCAGAGTGTCGAAAGCGAAAGCCTTTATCGCCGTCAGAAACTACAACGCGGCGATTTACGAGCTGGAAAATATCCGTCGCGAAACCGGCGACCCGACCGTTAACGGCGTGATTAATGTTTTGCTGATGAATTCATACCTCGAGCAGAGCGATTATAAACGCGCGCAGGAATTTTTGAAAGAGCTTTCCAGCCCGCAAAAATTAAAAAGCGCGAACGCCGCGTCTAGCTATTTTGCGGTTGCCGGACAGGTTGTAAAGGGCGCGCGTAGCCAACTCGAACGTTATCGGGCGCTTGGCTTAAGCGTGTCTGACCGCAACTTACCGCTCGAAGCCGCCACCGACATCGAGAAAATGCGTGAAACTTTGGAAATGGTTGTTGCTCAGTCAAAAATTTTGAGCGCGGATAAAAATCAGACTTCCAATGCAATGGCGCTGCTCGAAGAAGCGACCAGCGCGAGAAGCGGTTTGGCGCGTGATGATTTTGACGTAACGCGCTGGAAAAACGAAACCGCCGACGCGCGTGAAACGCTCGCTAATTCGAGCAGTGTAGTCGTTAATGCGGTCAATGAACCAAACGCGCCGATTATTAAAAATGAAGCTGTCGCCAATCCTTCGGTTGTTAATTCTAATACCACTGCCGCCGCCGCTGTCGCTTCTCCGCAAACAAATACGGTAATTCAAACGATTCCGAATGCTTCGATTGAAAAACCAAGAATTAGCGAAACAGCGGCAGCAAAAAATAATAAAATTGAAACTCCGGTTTCCATTCCCGTAAAACAGCCGACCCAAATTGCAGACGCGCAAACGGCTCAAAATAAATCAGTGGAGGCAAGAAGCCGCCGGGTTGAAACTGCGCCTTCCGAAAATTCTTTAGGTCGGAATAATAATCCTGAACCTCAAGTATTAAATGCTGCTAATACAGAAAATTCAAAAGAAATCTCGCCGATGAAAGTTGGTTCGCTGATTGAATACGCCACTAAGAAAACTAATCCGGTATATCCCGTGAGCGCAAAAACATTGCGGATGACCGGCGTGGTGAAAGTTGAATTAGTAATTGATGAAACCGGACAGGTGGCGGAAGTTGGAAATGCGAGTGGTCCGGCGATGCTCCAGAGAGCGGCAACTGATGCGATCAAGAAATGGAAGTTTAAGCCTTTTGTCCGCGGCGGCGAATCGGTCAAAGCGACAGGTTTCGTGAGCTTCAATTTTAGTTTATAAAACGCTTCGTCTAACGTAGATTTCTTCCTGAATTTCTGGAAGAATTTGAATTCATATTATTACGTCCTCTGCCAGAACCTGATCTGTTTGTTCCGCTCGCACGAAAAAGCGGTGTGAAAATCCATTTGCTGTGATTTTCAACGCCGTAATAAGCAAGGACGGAAGTGCTTCGGCTCTGGCTCGCAACGCCAATAAAAGGCGTATTTTCAGATAAAGTTTCCATTTCCTCTTCTGATTCTTCTTTCAAATCCTCGTCACTCTCGGTGTTGACAATATTAACCAGAGGAAGCGCGTAAGCATCAAGAAATTGAGCGGATGGGGGAAGTTCTCCATCATTATAAATCTGCACGCGCCGTCCAAAACTTAAAAAAGCCTGACTGTCCGGTTTTATCAACCGCCATTTTCCGTCTTCGGAAAGCGGATCGATCGCCGCCGAAGAGCGCAGGATCTGGCGTTTTTTCGTGCCTTGCGGAATGCCTTCGAGCAATTCGTCAATCGAATCGGGAAGTTTTCTTCCCTGATGAAATGTTATATATTGCCGGATCGCGTCGGCCACTTCTTCGCCGCGCCGAATCGCTTCGAGTTCCTTTTCGCGCTGGACGCTCTGCTGGACGGTCGGCGCGACGGCAAGCAGAGCGATGGCGAAAAGCGTCATCACCGCCATCACCGCGAGTAGAGACATTCCGCGCTCCGCATCAAGTTTAAAAGCGAACACCGCCGCGCCGGATGTTTTTCGCGCACTCATAATCGACCGACAGCTTAATTTTTTTCTAAAATCTCGGATCATCATCTTCGTCATTGATGGGCGGTTGCGGCGGTTGGGGCGGCGGTTGCTGCGGATTATATTGCGGAATATTACTCGGAATACCCGGAATTCCCTGTGGCGGAACATACATCGGCTGAGGAACCGTCTGCTGATCAAGTTTCGGATTACTGTTGGGATTATCCGCTGACGCGTTTTGTCCGGGCGCCGGGCGATAAAGCGCGAGTTTATATCGGAAGCCTAAATTTACGTCTTCAAGAACAGTTTCGTTAACCGAAATGCTGACCAGACGAAAGCGTCCATTAACAATGTCGTTAAGACGCGCGCTATACGGTGGCGACGCGGGAGTCTTGCCCTGTTCCTGAAAATAAGCCGTGTCGTTGTTGGCGCATTTGCGTCCGATCATTCCGATGTATTGAAACTGCGGCGTTGGGGGCGCCTGCACATTGAGTATCACCGGGTTTGAAAAAAGTTTGCCGTCCGGCGTGCGAACCATAATTGAGACCGGTCCCGCGCCGGCGATAAAATTCGAAGGGATTTCCGCGGAGAGCTGCTGCGGGCTGACAAAAGTTGTCGGAATCGGATTTCCGTTAAATAAAATCATCGAGTCCGGCGTAAATTTATCGCCGCTGACATCCATCCGAAAAGATTTTGAACCGGCATAAACGCTCTGCGGGGTGACAAAGCCAACAAGAAGCGACGGAGCCGGAGTCGGAGCCGGAGTCGGATAAGGTGTTTCCGCTCTTATCACAATCGGCGGCGCAACATACGGCGTTGGCGGCGGCGGTTCATAAAAAGCAAAAATGTTTCTGCCGGCGTCGGGCGCGTAAAATGCTCCGGGACTATAACTTATCGGAGTTGTTGTATATCCAAAAATTATTTCTTCATTACTTGGAAGCGCGGCAATATCCGAGCTATTTCTCGGTGAACCGCTCGGCGTCGGCGAAGCGGAAGCGGATACAGTAACATTTGTTTTGCGGCTCGGATAAAGCCCGATAATGTTGTAACCAATCGCCAATACCGCCATCGCGCCAAGCCCAATGAGCGCGATTATTTTATTTCTTTCCGCCGGACTTTTTCCTTCAAATAATTTCATTTCTCGTAAATAATTTTAAAACCTCTGTTTAAAACCTACCGAACGCTTGTTTCAATCTGCGCCGGTTGCGCGTTCGGACGACGAAAATACGCCGCCATCTCTAAACGCAAACTCACTGTTTCGCCGCGCGTTTTGCCTCTCACCGGTCTGTTTGCCGTGATTGTAGTTTGTGTCTGTTTAACGCTACCAGAGGGCGCAAAGTTTGGGTTTTGCTGAAAATTAGGACTCTGTTGAAAATTAGGATTTTGTTGAAAGTTCGGGTTCTGCTGAAAATTCGGATTCGGTCGAATGTTTGGATTTTGCGGAATGTTGTCCTCGTCCATCGGATTCGCTTCCGCCTTATTGACTGTCGTTCTGGTTGGCTGGTTTGAATCTCGTTCGTTTTTTTCTTCGTTTTCTGCCGGCGCGAGTTCAACCGCGCTGATGACCACAAACTGTTCGCTGGTTTCGACTTCTCTGACGAAACGACGTAAATTTTGATACGAACCTTCAAGCGTCATCGTCACGTAAACGCCCGGAAAAAGGCTCTGAAACTTGGCTCTGCCGTTTTCATCTTCTGTTTGCTGAGGACTGCGGGTATCGGAAATTTCAAGCGGCGCGTAATCCGGTCCGCTCGTGTTAACTAAACCGTAAGCGCTGATTAATCCGTTTAATCTTTGATAAAGCGATGATTTACCAATTGTCGCCACCGGCAAAAATCGTGTCTCAAAATCGTTGACGCTCGTCATTAATTTCGCAACCTGCGTTTCCGTATCAGTAATATCGCCGTATTTGTTGCGCGCCGAAAGCAGTTGTGACTCTAATTTGTCACGTTCCGCTTTGTTTTTTTCGAGGTCTTTCTGCGCCGGCAGAACAACCAGAACAACTAAAAGGACAACCGCCAAAATTGTCAGAAGTCCCAGGGCAACGGCTGTAATTTCGGATTGTCCCCACATTCCCGCATAAACTTTGCGCGGTCGGTTCTTCGGCGCGATGTCGATTTTTTCGGGTTTGTCGATAATTATCGTCTGTTCTTCGGTCAGCAAAACCGTGCGGTTTTCTTCTTCGATGACCACGGCGGAGTCCACCGC
>JACCRD010000249.1 GCA_013813755.1 Acidobacteriota bacterium
TTCGGCGGCTGTGCCTTTGCCGCCGGAAATGATTGCGCCAGCGTGTCCCATTCTGCGTCCGGGCGGCGCGGTTTGTCCGGCGATAAATGCAACGATCGGTTTTTTTACATTGTCTTTCGCAAATTCCGCCGCGTCTTCTTGGGCTGTTCCGCCAATTTCGCCGATCATAACAATTGCGTCGGTTTCGTCATCATCCTGAAAAAGTCTGAGCGCGTCCGTGTGATTTGTGCCGATAATCGGGTCGCCGCCGATGCCGATTGCCGTTGATTGTCCAAGTCCGAGCGCGGTTAATTGTCCGACGGCTTCGTAAGTTAAAGTTCCCGAACGCGAGACGACGCCGATTCTGCCTTCTTTGTGAATATGACCGGGCATAATTCCGATTTTGCACTTGCCGGGTGAGATCACACCGGGGCAATTCGGACCGATCATACGTGTTTGCCTGCCCTGCATAAACCGTTTTACTTTAACCATATCGACTACCGGAATTCCTTCCGTGATGCATACGACGAGCGGCAATTCCGCAGCAGTTGCCTCCATAATCGCGTCGGCAGCAAACGGCGGCGGAACATAAATTACCGAAGCGTTGGCGCCGGTTTCCCTGATAGCTTCGGCAACGGTGTTAAAAACCGGCACGCCTTCGTGCGTTGTGCCGCCCTTGCCGGGCGTCACGCCGCCAACAACCTGCGTGCCGTATTCAATCATTTGTCTGGTGTGAAATGTTCCTTCTTTTCCGGTGATGCCCTGCACAATCAGGCGCGTGTCTTTATTTACTAAAACGCTCAAAATCGTTTCTCCTCAAAAAATAATCGGCTAAATAAAACAAAGCCAAAGTATAACATTTTTGCAGTATTTGGAAATCCGGCTCTCGAAACTTTTGCTGAACATTATTTTTGAAACTGACGTAAGTTGGTTGAGCGTTCTTTTTCGCTTAAACTCTCGATAAAAATTTATGCGACAGATTTACACATTCTACGCGGACGCCTTTTGGATTGCGCTTAAATCAATTTTAGAACATAAGCTGCGCGCTTTTTTAACTTTGCTCGGTGTAATTATCGGTGTTTCGGCAGTCGTTGTTGTTGGCGCTTCGATCAGCGGTCTGAATTCTTATGTGACGGAAAAAGTTTCAAAAGTGCTTGGGGCAAATCACTTTATGATTACCAGAATGGCTTCGACGAGCAGGCTTGATGACAACGAATACGAGCGGCGCAACCGGCGGAACAAAAACGTTACTTGGGAAGAATACGAATATATCAAAGTTAACTGTCGAACCTGCACGGAAGTCGGAGCGCAAAATAATTCAGGTGCGGACATCAATCAGGACGGCATTGAAATGCCTGCCGTGCGCATTCTTGGTGTGACGGCGAATATGTCTGAAATCGAAGATAAGACAATTACCGAAGGTCGTTTTCTAATCAATGAAGAAGTCGCGCGTTCGGCAAAGGTCTGCGTTCTCGGGACAGACCTGAAAGAAAAGTTTTTTCCCGCTCAAAATCCGCTTGGTCAGAATTTGAAGGTCAACGGAATTCCGCTTCAAATAGTCGGCGTTGAAGACAAACGCGGCGCGATGTTTGGCGATTCTCTGGACAGAAACATATACATTCCCGTCACCTTACATCTGCAAATGTTCGGACGCGGCAACGGCGTGCAAGTTCACGGAAAATCCGCTGAACGCGAAACTTTGCTGGCAGCAATCGAAGACGCGCAAACAACTCTTCGCAACAAACGCAAACTTCTCGGCAGTGAAGAAGATACGTTCGGCATCGTCAACACGCAGGAAGTCGGCAATCAGATTGACCAATTTACCGCCGGAATCGCCGCCGTCGTTGTGCCGATTACATTGATTACGTTGGTCGTTGGCGGAATCGTCGTGATGAATATAATGCTTGTGTCGGTGACCGAACGAACGTTTGAAATCGGTTTAAGAAAAGCTCTCGGCGCGACGCGCAAACAAATTCTGTTGCAATTTCTAATTGAATCGTCTTTATTGTGCGTGACGGGCGGAATTTTAGGAATACTTCTTGCAGTTGGCGTAACTCAATTAATTACTTTTTTTGCCGAAATTACGATGTCCGTGACAATCCCATACATTGTTTTAGCCGTCGTTGTTTCCAGCGTCATCGGCATCGTCGCCGGACTTTACCCGGCGTATAAAGCTTCGAAGTTGGACCCGATTGTCGCGCTGACCAAAAGTTAAAATAATTTAACCGGACAGGAAAATTTATGAGAAGATTTGTTAATTCTTTACCCGCCGAAATTCTGCGGATGGCGCTCGACAGCATTCGCGCCAATAAATTTCGCAGTCTTCTGACGATTCTCGGAATTGTCGTTGGCATTATGACGGCGATTATTGTCGCCTCGATTCTGACGGGTTTGCGCCAGAGCATCGTCGCGATGATCGAAGAATACGGCACAAGTAATATTTACGCGTTTCACCTTTCGACCGGTTTCGGCGACGCTGACCGCTCGGAACGCTCGCGTAAACCGTTAACTGAAGAAGACGCCGCAGCGATTTTGAAACAGTCAAGCGCGGTTGAAGACATTACTTCCATCGCTCCGCAAATCGGTTCTTTCGGCGCCGGCTTTGACGATAATCTCACATATGAAAGCAAAAATTACCGCTGGGCTTTGACCGACGGCGTTGAGCCAAACTACGGACAAATAACAAATTTAATTTTGCGTGAAGGGCGTTTTATTACTGAATCGGACAATCAACAGCGGCGCAATGTTTTAGTTATCGGTATAAATGCGGCAGACGCGCTTTTTCCGAATAAGGAAGGCGAAATTGTCGGCGAAAGCGTGCGGATGAACGGCACGACCTGGGAAATTATCGGTGTCGTCGAAAAGCGTAAAGCCGGATTTTTCGGCGAAAACGAAGAAGACCGCAAAGTTTTTATGCCGCTTCGCACCGCGCGGAAAGCTGCTCCGCAACGCGATTACATTTTGCACATTATCAAAGCCAAACCCGAACAAGTACAAACTGCTCTGCTCGATTCGGAAGCCGTTCTGCGGCAAAGACGCAATGTGAAATTCGGTGAACCAAACAATTTTGATATTAAAACCGCCGATAATTTTATCGAGCAATTCGATTCGATTACGGCGATGATCGGTTTGATTGCAATTGCTATTTCAAGTCTCGGTCTGCTCGTTGGCGGCATCGGCGTGATGAATATTATGCTCGTCTCAGTTACCGAAAGGACAAAGGAAATCGGCATTCGCAAAGCGATCGGCGCGACCAAAGGCGCGATTATTCTGCAGTTTCTGCTCGAAGCGATGACCCTCACGTTTTTCGGCGGAATCGTCGGCGTAACTCTAGCCGTGACCATCAGCCAACTGATTATGCTTTTTGTTCCGAGCCTGCCCGCTTCGATTCCTTTGTGGGCGGTCATTTCCGGCTTAACCGTTTCAATCGGCGTCGGCTTAGTGTTCGGCGTTCTCCCGGCGCGCAAAGCCGCCAAACTCGACCCGATTGAATGTTTGAGATACGAATAAAAAAGCGGAAAAAGCCAGCAACAATGAAATTCGTTAAGCCCTTTCACCACCGAGATGCGGAGAGTTGACGCAGAATTTCGCGTAGATTTTCTGTTTTTCTTTGCATTGCTCTGCGAAAACTTTATGCCTCAGCGGTGAAAATTCCTCAAGTTTGTTAGAATTATTCAACAATTATCTGTTACAAATCCCTATGAACAATGTGCCGCGCCAAACGCTCCGCCAAATTATCGCAAAATACGGACAAGACGTGTGTAGCGACGCCCGGCGTTGTGAAGGACTTTTAAAGGATTTGTGCGGCGAATATCGTCGTGAAATAAACGTTCTTGTTAATGCGCTTGAAGAGCGCGTCCCGTTGGACTTGCTGGCAGCCGGAAACTCGATACCGCGCGAGTTGCTTCTTGGCAAACTTACCAGACGCATTGAAGATAATTTGGGTTTGACACCCGAAGCCGCGCTCTGGGCGGTTGACTCCTGGGCGCTCGCGCTCGGAATTTTGACAGATGCCGAGGTCTCGGAAAAAGAGAAAAAACAGAAAAGTTCTGCACAACCGAATCCGCCCGCGAAGCCGACGCAGCCAATTCCACAGATTCCAAAAATCCAGACGCCAACTCCAACCCGCCAAACTCAGGCGCCGCAGCGTCCGCCACAAACCCTGCCCCGTCCACAATCGCCAAAAGTTTATCCGCCGGTTAATCAACCCGCGCAAAATCTTCCTGCCCCGACGCGAAAACCGTCTTCAAAAACTGCCAGTCCAACAGTTTCCCAGCCACAAAATTCACCACAGCCTAACACTTCTGCAACTCCAGACCCAGTTCCGAAAAAAGGCTGTCGTAGATTTTTCGGCTGTCTTTTCGTTATAATTCTGTTGGCTCTAATCGGAACAATTTTGTTTTTCGGCGTGCCATATGCAATTGAGGTGATGCGCGAAACACAGCAAAGCGAACCGCCACGCTTTCCGCCGCAATAGTTCTTCCAACAGCAAGCCAGATGTTTTTAAGCATCATCCAATTTAGTTTTAGTTATAGATAAACATATTTAAAGCTAAGTAGTAGTTCACAATTATGTTTACCTATATCAATTCGAGCTTTTAGTCATAAACAGCATAAGTCCATTTGCTCCAACATTTAACTAATCACAAGATAGTTAAGTCTAATTGTGAACGACTACT
>JACCRD010000261.1 GCA_013813755.1 Acidobacteriota bacterium
CGCGTTTTCGGCACTTTGGGCGTGAAAAGTCTGATTTTGACAAATGCGGCGGGAAGCGTGGACACGGATTTTAAGCAAGGAACTTTGATGCTGATCCGCGATCATATCAATCTGATGTGTGTTAACCCTCTGCGCGGCATAAATGATGAAAGATTTGGCGAGCGATTTCCTGATATGTCGGAAGTTTACGCGCTCGACTACCAGGAGATTGTAATTACCGAAGCCAAGAAAATGTCGCAGGAAGAAGCGGCGCGAAAAGAAGCGGAAACAGGGAAAAAACAATCAGTCAATTCTTTTTTGCGGCGCGGAGTTTACTGCGGACTTGCCGGTCCGAGTTATGAAACGCCTTCCGAGATTCGGATGCTCAGGCTTTTTGGCACCGACGCCGTCGGAATGTCAACCGTTCCCGAAGCGATTACGGCGCGGCAGCAGGGAATGAAGGTAATCGGAATTTCGTGCATCACAAATATGGCAGCGGGCATTACCGAAGAGCCGATTCATCACGAAGAGGTAATGGTAACGGGCGCGCGGGTCGCGCACACGTTTGGTGAATTGTTAAAACGAGTAATTCCAAAATTAAAATAGTAGTTAATGATCTGATTTCAAGAATTTCTGTTACTGAATACTAACTACCGGCTACGAGTTATGATTATTGGCATTTGCGGCGGAACAGGTTCGGGGAAAACGACGATTGCGCGGCGAATTGTCAAAGATGTCGGCGCGGGCAAAGTCGTTCTGGTTGAGCAGGATTCTTATTACCGAAATCTTGCCGATATGCCGCTTGACGAACGTCATCAGGCAAATTTTGACCATCCCGATTCGATTGACAGCGAAATGCTGATGAATCATATCAAGCGTCTGAAAAAAGGCTCTTCAATCGAGATGCCAATTTATGATTTCAAGTCGCATACGCGCAGCGGAAAAACCGAACACATCGAGCCGAAACCGGTAGTTATTGTCGAGGGAATTTTAATTTTTTCCGAGCCGCGTATTTTAGACCTTCTCGATGTCAGAGCCTTTGTCGACACGCCCGACGATATTCGTTTTATCCGCCGTCTTCAGCGTGACATCAATGAACGAGGGCGCACCGTCGAGTCGGTTATCGCGCAGTATTACGCGACTGTGCGCCCGATGCACCTTGAGTTTGTCGAACATTCGAAACGCTATGCCGACATAATTATTCCCGAAGGCGGACAAACCGATGTCAGCATCAATATGCTGTGCGGAATGGTGCGCGAAAAACTGCGCGAACAAACGGAAAAAGTGGTAAGTGGTAAACGAAAAGTGGAAAGTGGGAAGACGAAAGATTAAAGCAATTTTTGTTTTGCAACGGTTGAATCTATTTTAATTTGAAGTTTTTTTAACTATGGAAAAAGATTCTGAAAAACTGATTGAAATCGCTAAACAAGCGCGTGAGAAAGCGTCCGCGCCATTTTCAAATTTCAAAGTCGGCGCGGTTTTGGTCGGCAAAACGGGCGAAATCTTTACCGGCTGCAACATTGAAAACGCCAGTTACGGTTTAACAATGTGCGCCGAGCGCGTGGCGATCTTCAAAGCGGTCAGCGAAGGCGTGCGCGCTTTTCAAAAAATCGTCGTCGTTGCCGATACTGATGATTTAACTCCGCCGTGCGGCGCGTGCCGGCAGATTATCTGGGAATTTTGCGGCGACATCGAAATTATTCTGGCGAATCTTCACGGCAAAACGGAGATATTTCAAATGAAAGAGCTTTTCCCGCGAGCGTTTGACGCAAATTTTTTGAACTGAAAATCATAAAATTATGGCAATCCCTAACTATCAAACCGTAATGTTACCTTTACTTAAACTTGTGCGCGATAAGAAGGAGTATTCTTTACGTGAATTAATCGACGGTTTAGCTAATGAATTCAAACTTAGTCAAGAAGAAAAAGAAAGCCTTTTGGTAAGTGGAAGAAAGGCAATTTTTTATGACCGCGTTGGTTGGGCTAAAACTTATTTAGGACAAGCGAAGCTTTTAGAATTTACAAGACGAGGATTTTTCAAAATTTCCGAACGCGGACTTAAATTAATTAATGAAAATCCACAAACAGTTAATGACAAAACACTTTTACAATTTCCTGAATTTCAAGAATTTATAAAACGGAAAAGCAAAAAAAATGAAAAAACAGTTCTCGAAATTATAAGTGAAGTAGAAGATACACCAGATGAGTCTTTAGAATCAGCTTATCAAACAATCCGCAATGCTTTGGCAATTGAAATAATCGAAAAGATAAAATCTTGTTCGCCAATATTTTTTGAAAGATTGGTTGTCGAATTGCTTGTCAAAATGGGTTACGGCGGAACTTTGCAGGAAGCCGGACAAGCCGTCGGCAGAAGCGGCGACGGCGGAATTGACGGAATAATCAATGAAGACCGTTTGGGCTTAGATGTGATTTACCTGCAGG
>JACCRD010000263.1 GCA_013813755.1 Acidobacteriota bacterium
CGGGACTGCTTCGAGCTTGTGAAAAACGCCCGATTTCCGCGCCGCAGCTTGAATCAATCGTTGATTTGGTCGAAAAATATGTGCAGGAATCACTTGAACGCGAACGCCCGACCAACGATGTCGGAAAAATTATAATGCAGCGCTTAAAGGAACTCGACAAAGTGGCTTACGTTCGCTTCGCATCGGTTTATCTGGAATTTGAAGACGTTTCCGAATTTATGAACGAACTGAAAGACCTTGTGCGCGCGCGAGATAAATCAATTAAAGGTAAGAAAGTAAAAAGCAGAAAGTAAAAAAGTAAAAGCAAGAAATGTTTTTGGCGTAAAATATTCTCTTTTTGCCTAAAAATTATTTACTTAAATATTATTCCGCAGTCGCTCTTTATCTTTGCATTAATAGCTCTTTAATTTTGCCTTTTTGCTTTTGACTTAAAATTAATTTTATTATGCTGAACAATCACCGACTGGCTTTTATTTTTATTGGCATTCTTTTATTTTCATTACACACCTTCGGACAAAACAAATTTGAAGGCTACAATCTTTTTCTGGACGTGCCGGAAACGCATACAGTTGCAACCTGTACACTGCGTTATGTCGCGCCGGAAACTGAAATTACAATTACCGATTTAGATCGTAAAACGCCGCTCAAAGTTTCTAACTGTGGCGATACGACCGCAAAAGTCGCGCAGAGCGCCGGCAACAGCGCGACGGCGACGATGCGCGCCAGTTCCGCCAACTTCAAGTGGTGTTTCACGGGCGAAGACAAAAGTTATCGGATAAGTTTTAAGGGCGATAAATACGCCGGACAAATTACATACGACTGGATTGCGACGCCCGAGACGCCCGGAATTTATAACATTAAAGATTTCGGCGCGGTCGGCGACGGGAAAACCGACGATACAATCGCCTTCAAAAGCGCGATGGCTTTTATCGCCACGCGCAACGGCGGCACGCTGCAGATTCCCGAAGGTGATTTTGTTGTAACATCGCCAATTGCCCTGCCTTCGGGAGTTAACATTCAGGGCATCAGCGGACTGGTCACCGGCGCGCCGACCAACAATCTCGTACAGAAAAGTCCGAGCCGGATTAAACTGAACGGAACTAACCGCGCCATTTTTCGAGTCGGCGAATGTGTTGAAAATATCGCCGTCAAAGATCTGGAACTGTATGCGACAAGCACTGAAAACACTTACGGTTTTGAAGCGGTCGGCGCGTTTTTGTCTTCGCAGAACTTTTACTTTGAACGCGTTTCTTTTAATAACTTTTTCCGCGGCTTTTACGCTCACGTTTTGCCCGTTAGTAAATATACCTGGCAATTTGACTTTATAAAATTTAATCACTGCCGTTTCGTCTATAATCGGGACGCGGGAATTTACTCGGACGTGATTAATTCTGATTGGAAAGTTGAAGGCAGTTTCTTTTTAAATCCACAAAAAACCGCTATTCAAAATGCCAATTCGATGCATTTTGAACACGCCGGAGCGATTTTAATCCAGGACACCTTCGGCGGCGGTTTTACAACCGCGATCGGCGGAATTTTTCTGGACGTCACTGATAGCGCGATTCTTACCGTTCTCAATTCGCAAACCGAACAGATGACCGCTTCGATTGTTTATAACGGAGCGATGCTGCAATACGCCGGCGATTATTCATATCCGATCACAATTATCAACAGCATTTTTGGCGCTCCGATTATCTTTAAGGCGCGGCGCACATTTGTTTCAACCGGCAACCTCTACGGTCCGAAAACTTTTCAGGCTGATGAGCGCGTGCGAGTTTATTCGACCGGCGATCGTTTCTGTTATGACGGTTACACTCTGGGCTGCGAAGGTCAAACCTCAAAAAACAATTTTGATAAAGCAACAATAATTTTTATGACCGGACAGCTCGACGAAGGAAGCGTCAAAGGTCACCCGACGCTTTTCGGCACGGATGTCGTTTTTGGAACTCCGGTTCAGATGCCTTCAATTTTGCAAAACGCGCTGCCGCCGAATAAATCAAACGGTTCGATGGCTTATTGTTCAAACTGCCGCCGCAATACGACGCCCTGCCAAGCCGGAGGAACCGGCGCGCCGGCGATGGTTGTTGGCAATCAATGGAGTTGTTTGTAATTTGGAATTGTCTGTATTTTCAGACCGCGAATTTCACATCCAAAACCATCAACTTAAATTTCAATTTCCCTTCCGGAATTTTTAACCCGGCATTTTTCCAAAATTTGCGGAAAGTAGCTTTTTTCTGAACAGCTTACAAGCGTTTCAAAGGTTGCTAAAGAAGCTGATTTTCGGTACAATAACATTATAAAATAACGGTATGAATCTCTCAAATTTATTTGTTTTCACGCTCTTTTTTACCGCATAAAAATACAACAAAAAATTTTAACTCAAGGAATATTTAATGGACACAATTTTAGAAAAGAATCAGGTTAATATTGACGACGAGATGCGTCGCTCGTATCTCGATTACGCGATGAGCGTGATCATCGGACGCGCTCTGCCGGATGTCCGCGACGGACTGAAGCCCGTGCATCGCCGCGTTTTGTGGGCGATGCAGGAACTCGGCAATTATTACAACAAACCTTATAAAAAGAGCGCCCGCGTGGTCGGCGACTGCATCGGTAAATATCATCCGCACGGCGAC
>JACCRD010000264.1 GCA_013813755.1 Acidobacteriota bacterium
TCTCTGACCTTCTGCCCGATTTTGTTTTTGTCCGAATCAAAGAGCGCGGAAACAGTAAAATTTGACCGCGTAAAACCGTAGTAATCCGTCAGCGCCGTGCCGAGTCTTCCGGCGCCGATAATCGCTACCCGATGTTCTTTGTTAAGTCCGAGAATCTTTGTCAAATGTTCACACAACTCGTCAACAAAATAGCCGACGCCGCGCACGCCGAACTCGCCGAAATAAGCTAAATCTTTACGAATCTGCGCGGAATTTAAGTGAAAGCGTTTCGCAATCGTCTCGGACGAAACGGTTTTTACGCCTTCCGCCGCAAATTCATTCAGGCAGCGCAGATAAATGCTCATTCGGTTGGTAGTCAATTCTGAAATTTTTTCAACCTTCATTCGTGTCCGCATTATATTATTAAACTTGGGAAAGTGAAAAAGTTCGCAAACCTTAAAGATGACTAAATGCTTTTTTATCGTTGCCCTTAAAGTGATTATCCATTACAATTTGTGTTTCAAGTGTGAAACAATGATTGCATACCTCAAAGGAAAACTTTTAGAAAAAGAAGCAAATACGGTAATTGTCGAAACGGGCGGCGTCGGCTACGAAGCGACAATTCCGCTTTCGACATTTTACGAACTTGGCGAGACGGGTGAAGATATCGAGCTTCGGATTTATACGTATGTCCGCGAAGATTCGCTTCAGCTTTTCGGCTTTCAAACTTTGCGCGAACGCGCTCTGTTTTTAAAATTAATTACCGTTTCAGGCATCGGTCCCAAACTCGCCATTACAATGCTTTCGGGGATGAGCGCCGACGAAATAATTGTCGCTGTTCGGACTGATAATCTGGCGCGTTTGACATCGATTCCGGGTGTGGGCAAAAAAACTGCCGAACGGCTCGTTATTGAATTGCGCGATAAATTAAATGAAATTTCTTCCGCGTCGGTTGAAGAACGCGCCGCTGCTTCAAGCGCTCCCGCATCAGTTGACGCGGTTTATGACGACGCGCTGTCGGCGCTGATTAATTTGGGTTATCAGCGTAACGCCGCCGAAAAAGCCTTGAAACAAGCTGTTCAGGACGGAACGGAAATGAGCGTACAAAAACTTCTCCGCAAGAGTTTGCAGGTGCTTGCGAAAGGCTAATAATGATAAAAACTATGCCTGCTGTTTTTCTGTTTTTCTAAAGTAAATGACCGAAGATTTTGAAAACAACGACAACCGCGACGGAAATGCTTTTGATGAAGAAGAAAAGCAATTAGAACTTTCTCTGCGCCCTTCGCAGCTTGGCGAATACATCGGGCAGCGCAAAGTTAAAGACAATCTGCGAATTTTCATCAAAGCCGCGCTCAAACGCCGCGAAGCTCTCGACCATATTTTGCTGACCGGACCGCCCGGCGTCGGTAAAACCACTCTAAGTTTGATTGTCGCCAACGAGATGGGCGCGGAACTCAAATCTACCGCCGGACCGATTATCGAGAAGAGTGGCGACCTCGCCGCGCTTTTGACCAATCTGCAGGAAGGCGACGTGCTTTTTATTGACGAAATTCACCGCTTAAATCCTGCGATTGAAGAAGTTCTCTATCCGGCGATGGAGGATTACAACCTCGATTTAATGATCGGGCAGGGAACGGCGGCGCGATCGATAAAACTGGAGCTTCCGAAATTTACGCTCGTCGGTGCAACGACACGCCCCGGACTGATTACTGCTCCCCTGCGCGGGCGGTTCGGCATTATTTTTCATCTGGATTTTTATAATATCGAGGATTTGCAAACAATTGTTTTGCGTTCGGCAGATATTCTAAAAGTTAAAATTGATGAAAACGGTTCGAGGGAGATCGCCCGACGCTCCCGCGGAACGCCGCGCATCGCCAACCGGCTTCTCAGACGCGTGCGCGATTTTGCCGAAGTTGATTATGAAGGCGAAATCACCGAGGCGATTGCGATGGACGCGCTTAATCGAATGGAAGTCGACACTTACGGACTCGATGAAATTGACCGAAAACTGCTTTTAACAATTATTGAAAAGTTCGACGGCGGACCGGTCGGCTTAGGGACAATTTCCGCTTCGATCCACGAAGAAAAAGATTCAATCGAAGAAATTATTGAGCCGTATTTAATTCA
>JACCRD010000026.1 GCA_013813755.1 Acidobacteriota bacterium
TTACAATCGCGTCCGAAGGCATTCAAGTTTGGGTTATGTGAGTCCGCTGGAATTTGAAAAACAATTGAAAATCAAAAATCAAAGGAGTAGCGAGAGTTTTCTCTCTTGTTTTTCTTGACCATCACACATTTATTAGTGCCTTTTTCCCTTTGAAATTCTTGTCTTAAATCAATGAGCCATAAGATTTTTTCGCTCGGAGACAACGCGTTAACGATTGAGTTCGGCAATGAAATTTCCGTCGAACTCAACGATCGTGTTTTGAGACTTGTCGAAGTTTTTGACAAACGTTCATTTACGGGTTTTGTCGAATTTGTTCCCGCCTACAGTTCACTAACTATTTTTTATGATGTTTTTACAGTGCGAAAAAACTTTCCTGAATTTTCGACAGCTTTCGCGGCGGTCAAAAATTCTGTCGAAAATGCTTTGGAAAGTTTGGAAGCGCCGCAAAAACTCGATTCAAAAGCGGTTGAAATCCCGGTCTGTTTTGACCGAGAATCAGCGCTGGATTTAGACTCGCTCGCGGTTGAAAATAATCTCGCGCGGCAGGAAGTAATCGAAATTTTTCTCTCCCAAACCTATCGAGTTTTTATGCTCGGATTTTTGCCGGGATTTGCGTATCTGGGCGAAGTTGATGAACGAATTGCTGCAAGGCGCAAAAATTCGCCGCGTTTGAAAGTGCCGCGGGGGAGCGTCGCAATCGCCGGAAAACAAGCCGGAATTTACCCGCTAGCGTCGCCGGGCGGTTGGCAGATTATCGGCAGAACAGACATTGAATTGTTTACCCCAAACGAAGCGGAGCCGACGTTTCTGCAAGTTGGAGATCGAGTAAAATTTCATTCTCAAAATCTATGAGCATCATCGTTCAAAAAGAAGGAATTTTATCGACCGTTCAGGACCTCGGCAGAAGCGGTTTTCGGAGTTCGGGTATTAATCCGGGCGGCGCGATGGACAAAATTGCCGCACGCCTGATCAATGTTTTGCTCGGCAATAACGAATCTGAAGCCGTTCTCGAAATGCATTTTCCCGCGCCGGAAATTTTGTTTGAAAAAGATGCTGTGTTTGCTCTCGGCGGAGCTGATTTCGGTGCAAAACTAAATAATAAAAATTTAGAAAACTGGAAATCTTACTTTGCCGAAAAGAGAAGCGTTTTGAAATTTACGGGAAAAAATTTCGGTAATCGTGCCTATTTTTCCGTAACCGGCGGTTTTGAAATTGAAAAATGGCTCGGCAGCGCCAGTACCAATCTAACCGCAGAAATCGGCGGTTTTCGCGGCAGACATTTACAAAAGCGCGACCGACTAGGTTTCAAACAAAAAATCATTGACATCAAACAAAAATTTAATTATAAAATTGCCGGTTCATTAATTCCCATTTACAACCGTTTTCCGACGGTTCGTGTGGTTGCCGGAGCGGAATTTGAGCTTTTAGAGGCATCGAGCGAACAGTTTTTTTCGCGTCAAAGCTTTACGATTACGCAAAATTCAAATCGGATGGGTTTTCGTCTCGAAGGCGCGCCGCTTGAACTTTTGCGCAACAAGGAACTCGTTTCCTCAGCCGTCAGTTTCGGTACAATTCAGCTTTTACCAGACGGACAGATGATAATTTTGATGGCTGACCACCAAACTTCCGGCGGTTACCCGCGCATCGCAAACGTCTGCGAAATTGATCTGCCGCTGGTCGCGCAGCTTGGAGCGAATGATAAAATCGCTTTTCACATTATATCTTTAGAAGAAGCGGAAAATCTTTTTCTGCAAAGAGAATTTGAATTGAATTTTTTGAAGTTTGGAATCCAAATAAAACTGCATAGATAATTTATGTATTCGATTGACTTAAACTGTGATATGGGCGAAAGTTTCGGCGCGTGGCGAATGGGAAACGACACCGAATTGATGAAATATGTTTCGTCCGTCAATATCGCCTGTGGTTTTCACGCCGGTGACGCGACAGTGATGCGAAAAACCGTCCAAACTGCTCTGGAAAAAGGCGTTGCCATCGGAGCGCATCCTTCTTTTCCGGATTTGCAGGGCTTTGGCAGACGCGAAATGTCGCTTTCCGCGCAGGAAATTTTCGACGCTGTGCTTTATCAAGTTTCGGCTTTAAAGGGAATTTGCGAAGCGTTCGGCGCGCAACTTCATCACGTCAAACCGCACGGCGCACTTTATAATCAGGCGGCAAAGAATTCAAAAATCGCCTGCGCGATTGGCGAAGCGGTCAAGGCGCTCGATAAAAATCTTATATTCTATGGGCTGTCCGGCAGTTTTTTAATTTCTGAAGCCGAGAATGCCGGCTTAAAAACGGCATCGGAAGTTTTTGCCGACCGGACGTATCAAGCCGATGGCAGTTTAACGCCGCGAACAGAGCCGAATGCTTTGATTAAAACGAGTGAGCAGGCAGTCGCGCAAGTTCTACAAATGGTTAAGGAACAAACTGTTACGGCGATGAGTGGCGAAAGTATCGCGCTCAAAGCCGAAACTGTCTGCATTCATGGCGACGGCGAAAACGCGCCTGAATTAGCCCGAACGATTCGAGAAAAATTAATCGACAACAACATTCAAATTCAGCGTCGCTAACCGGATAAGAATTTTTGGAGAAAAGATTTGGAAACGCCAAAAAACGATAAAAAACTTGTACGGAGTTTGAGTCTGCTTGACGCGACAATGCTGGTCATCGGCTCGATGATCGGAAGCGGCATTTTTATTGTTTCAGCTGAATCAGCCAGGCTTTTGGGCGCGCCGGGCTGGCTTTTAGTTGTGTGGGCGCTAGCGGGGGTAATGACAATTACGGGCGCTCTGTGTTTTGGGGAACTCGCCGCCGCTATGCCGAAAGCGGGCGGACCGTATGTTTTTATGAGTGAAGCTTACGGCAAGCCGGTCGGATTTCTCTACGGCTGGTCGCAGTTTTTGATTGTCCAAAGCGGAACAATCGCGGCGGTCGCCGTCGCCTTCGCCAATTTTACGGGCATTTTAATTCCGCAAATTTCAGGCACGAATTATTTGATTGAGCCGATTGTATTTGGCTCTTACGCCATCAGTCTTTCCACACAGCAGATGCTGGCAATCATTAGTATCGCGTTGCTTACTTATATCAATACGCGCGGCTTGAAAGTCGGCAAATGGATTCAGAACACTTTTACCATTACTAAAACGGCGGCTCTGCTCGCACTTGTCATTGTCGGTTTAATATTCGGATGGAATTCGGGCGGCGCTCTGTTTTCCGCTGATTTATGGAACAGCGTGGCAAACGGCTGGAATTTAGAAACGGCGCAGCCTGCCGCTGCGGCGCTTGGTTCGCTCGCTTTTGTGGTGGTTTTAGGTAAGGCGATGACCGGACCGCTTTTTTCGCAGTCGGCTTGGGACAATGTAACTTTTACGGGCGCCGAAGTCGAAAACCCAGGACGAAATCTGCCGCTCGCTTTGATTATCGGCTGTCTGATTGTTGTCGGTTTATATTTTCTGGCAAACGTCGCGTATGTCGCCACGCTCTCGCTTCCGGCTCTGCAAAATGCGCCGAACGGTCGGGTCGCCGTCGCTGTCATGGAGCAAATCGTCGGCGCACCCGGTTTGATAATTATGGCTTTCGCGTTGATGATCTCGACTTTCGGCTGCAATAACGGTTTGATTCTTTCCGGCTCTCGCGTCTCTTATGCGATGGCAAAAGACGGTTATCTTTTCGCGCCGCTCGCGCGAACAAATCGCTCGCACGTTCCGGCTTTTGCGCTGCTCGCGCAATGCGTCTGGGCGTGTTTTTTAATTTTGCCGCGCACCGTCACATACGCTGACGGCAAACCAACTTTCGGGAATGTTTACACGCAACTGCTCGAATATATCGTTTCGGTTGATTTAATTTCCGCCGCGCTTTCTGTTTTGGCGGTGATTGTTCTGCGTCGACGCCAACCGGAAATGAAGCGACCATACAGAGTTTGGGGTTATCCGCTGACACCCTGTATTTTTCTCGCGCTTTCGATGTTTGTTACTCTAACTCTTTTATATCTCGCGCCTAGCACGGCGGGAATCGGTTATCTGCTGGCTCTAACCGGAATTCCGGTTTATTTCCTTTGGCGGCGAACCGGACGCGAATCGGCGATAAATTAACTTTTTACAAGTGTCCTTAAAATGTCATCTCCCCTGCCCCATCTGCTGCGCCAGTTTTGTAGACGGCTGATTCAATACTTGTTTGCTGTTTGTATTCAGTCGTGATTTTTTCTGTAAATTCATCAACATATTCGAGCGGCACGAGGTTGACGGTTGAGCCGCCGAAACCGCCGCCGGTCATTCGCGCACCCAAAACCAGGCGGGATTTTTGGGCGACTTCAACCAACAAGTCAAGTTCACGGCAGCTGACTTCGTAATCGTCGCGCAGACTGGCGTGAGACAACCACATTAAACGTCCGAATTCTGCCAAATCATTATTTTTTAGCGCTTTGGCGGCGCTTATTGTGCGTTCGTTTTCCATGACGACGTGGCGGCAACGCTTTTTAATTGTCTCGGGCAGTTTCGACTCGTATTTTGCAAAATCTTCGACGCTCACATCGCGCAGTTTCGTAATACCGGGTAAAAATTCTTTTAATAATTCGACGCCTTCTTCGCACTGGGCGCGGCGCGTGTTGTATTCAGAATCGGCAAGTTCGTGTTTAACTTTTGAATCGCAAATCACAATCGCCGCATCCTGAGCGGCAAACGGAATTTGGGTCGCTTCCAAACTCCGACAATCAATCAAAAGGGCGTGGTGTCTGCGTCCCAGAGCGGAAACGTATTGATCCATAATGCCGACTTTCGCGCCGACAAATTCGTGTTCGGCGGCTTGCCCGATGAGTGCCAATTGAATTTTATCAATTGGCGAAGCGGAACTTTCAGTTAAAGCCAACCCGACGGAAATCTCCAGCGCAGCGGATGAAGAAAGTCCCGCGCCGCTCGGCACACTCGATTCAATTAATAAATCTACGCCGCGCAGTTTCGCGCCTCGACGCTCCAGAATCCGCGCCACACCTTCGACAAAATCGAGCCACGAACCGCGCCGCACTATTTCCGGCGCATCTAAATCTATTTCGCCCGCTTCATCTAAATTTACCGAACGAACCCGAATTTTTCTGTCTTCGCGCACGGCAGCGGCAACAATCGTTTCGTATTCAATTGCCATCGGCAGCACGAAACCGTCATTGTAATCAGTATGTTCGCCGATCAGATTGACTCTGCCGGGAGCGCGGAAAAATCTCGGTTCGCGCCCGTAAAGTTTTTGAAACGCGGCGCGTAAATTTTCGAGGGTTTTTGTCATTATAAATTTTCCTACCAAACGATCGGCTCGACGAGTTTGCGAAGTTCAGCCGCTTTTTCTTCCGGCAGAGTGTCGTTGATAAACATTCCCGCGCCGGCTTCGCTGCCCGCCAGAAATTTTAGCTTCGTCACCGTGCGCATCGGTGGATAAAACTCGATGTGAAAATCGAAAAAATCGTAATTCGCGCTGTCTGAAGGGCGATTGTTCATCGCCATAATATACGGGAAACTGACGTCAAACAATTTATCGAAAGCGGTTAAAACCTGCTTGAAAATCAACGCTAAATTCTGCAATTGCTTCAGGGAAAAATCGGTCAGAGCTTCGGCGTGAAAATTTGGATAAACGTGCAGCTCATACGGGTAACGCGCGAAAAACGGAACAAGCGCGGTAAAAGAATCATTTTCGGCGACGATTCTACGCCCATCTCTCCGCTCGTCTTCCAAGATATTCGCAATCAAATTTTTGCCGGTATTTTTTTTGTGTTCACGGCATTG
>JACCRD010000028.1 GCA_013813755.1 Acidobacteriota bacterium
CGTCGCTGTTGGTTGAAACCGCTTCGACTTTATCCGGATTTTTCAAAAATACGATTTCCTTTGAATCCGGCGAAAAAGCATAATCTTTGCCGGTTGAAGCTCCGTAAGGCGGCGCGTCAAAATCGCCTGGCGTGACGTCTCTCGCCACTCCGCCGCTGCTCGGAACGATAAAGACGTGAGTTCGTTTTTGCGCGCGCCATTCGACCCAATGGCGATAAAGAAGCCGCTCAGTGACAATCGCTTTTACTTTACTCGTTTCGGCGACGGCGTCTTTCCGCGCATTGCATTCGTCGCTCGCGCACTCTGGATAAACATCAGAATTAAAAGCGATCCATTTTCCGTCAGGAGACCAAACCGGATTGCCCGCGCCGGTCGAGATTTTTGTGATCTGCTCTTTGTCGTCGCCGTCCGCGTCCATCGTCCAAATTTGACCGCCGGTCGTGAAAGCGATTTTTTTGCCATCGGACGACCAGCGCGGCGAGCCGTTTGATCGATCGCCTTTCGTAATTTGTTTTTGATTCGTTCCGTCAACGGCAACAGTATAAATATGCGTCAGAGTGCGATTTGCTTCCTTGTTGACATCGCCAATCGTAAAGGCGACAGTTTTGCCGTCGGGCGAAAGCTGCGGATCGCCGACGCGCCGAATCTTGAATAAATCATTAACTGTTAAAGCGGAATTTGCCTGCGCGAAACCGTTTGAACAGACGAGTGTCAGCAACAGAAGCGAAAATAAAAGACGTTTCATATCATTTTTCCTTGAAAAATTTAAACTTAAAAAGCGGCAGTATTATGGCATAAAATTATGGAAAGTTAGAACCGAATCGTTTATGATGTGTAAAAAGTCCCCAAACAAACCAAAAAGACAAATGAAACAAAATCTTTTAATTTTCTTCGCGCTTCTCTTTATTTTTACAATCAAAATTTCGGCGCAACAGCCGCAAACAACACCGCAGATATATTCAGAAAAAACTCTCAGCGATTTGAAAAAAATCCAGCAAGCGGCGCTCCAAAGCAATTATGCATATCAGCAAACCGGCTATCTGACAAACAACATCGGAGCGCGTCTGAGCGGTTCTTTGCAGGCACAAAGGGCGGTTGAATATGTCGCCGCGGAAATGCGAAAACTAGGTTTGGATGTTCGGCTGCAAAAATTAATTGTCCCGCACTGGGTGCGCGGCGAAGAAAAAGGTGAACTCGTTGAATTCGAGGGAATGGCGAAGGGGACTACGCAGAAAATTATACTAACAGCGCTCGGCGGAAGCATCGCCACCGCCCCAAACGGATTGATTGCCGATATCGTTGTCGTGGGCGATTACGAAGAACTAAACAAGCTCGGAAAAGACAAAATCAAGGGAAAAATCGTACTTTTCAATAACAAATTCGACCGCGAAATGGCGGAGTCTGGTTTTGGAAGCGAGGCTTACGGGCAAGCCGGAATTTATCGCCGCGGTGGTGCAATCGAAGCGGCGCGTTTAGGCGCGGCTGCCGTTCTTGTGCGTTCGGTCGGCGGTTCGCAAAATCGTCTGGCGCACACGGGCGGTATGCGTTACGACGAAAAAGTTACAAAAATTCCGGCGGCAGCAGTTTCCTTTGAAGACGCGGAAACAATTGCTTATTTAGCAAAAGCCGGAAAAATAAAAATGAAGCTTCTTCTGACACCGCAAACTTTACCTGATGCTATGAGTTTCAATGTTATCGCCGATTTGAAGGGCAGCGAAAAGCCGGATGAAGTGGTGATTGTCTCTGGTCATCTCGATTCGTGGGATTTGGCGACCGGCGCGCTCGACGATGCCGTCGGCGTTGCCGTTTCGATGCAGGTTCCGTTTATTTTGAAACAATTAAAACTCAAGCCGAAAAGAACAATTCGCTTTATTGCTTATATGAACGAGGAAAACGGTTTAGCCGGCGGAACGACTTACGCCAAAGAGGAAGAATCGAACTTGTCGAAACATTTTGCCGCCATCGAAAGCGATTTAGGCGCATCACATCCGCTCGGTTTTTTATTTGCCGGAAAACAGGAAGCGTTGGCATATCTCGCTCCGATCTCAAAAATTCTATCCGATCAAGGCTCAGGTTTATCAAGTTTCCGCCCCGGCGGAGTGGCGGCAGACATCGGACCGCTGACCCAGAAAGGCGTCCCTTCATTCGCGCCGTGGTTTAACACGCAGACTTATTTTAATTATCACCACACCGCCGCCGATACATTCGATAAAGTCAACCCGCGCGAATTAGCCGAAAACGGTTCATTGATGGCAGTTCTTGCTTACGGACTTGCAAATTTGGAGCAACCTCTACCAAGATAGTTGAGAAAGCAAAGATTTAAATTCGAGGAGAAATAAAAATGTCAGACAGACCGCCCCCATATTTTCCGCAGAGTTCGCTCTCGCCACAGGACGATAATCGTTATAAAAAATTTAAACTATTTGTTGCTTTAGGTATTTTAGGTTTTATTGTGATTTTGGTTGGCGCGGGATTTGGAATTTATTATTTAATAAAATCGCTTTGGGTATAATGCCGAATTGATGAGCCGGTATGAACACTTGGCTTCTTTTGATTAACAGCAAGAAAATCACGGATAAATTCAATAAGTTTTTCTTTCAAGGGGATGTAAATTATATCCATTTGATTTGGAGTCGTAAGTCCCAAAGCTCGTTTGCTGTAGGTTTCAGCAGGGAAAGTATTTTGTTTTTGTAAACGTGCGATCTGCATCTCCTGAACAACGGAAATATTGACAGTGAAAATATACACTCCCTGCGGATGTTTAATTGTATCAATAGTGATTATAAGATTAGCGTTTTCCTGTTCACTTTGAGCCTCTTTACGAAATAACACGCCAGCTTTATTTAATTCAAATTCAACAACTTTGCGAATTTGATTTGCAGAAAGACCGTCAGCCTGTGCATCACTGGCAATCGGCAAAATGTTTATAAAGACACTCTGCAACCCACGCAATGATTCTTTTGAAGCCAATGTTTGTGAGGAAGCTAACATTGGAAGCATCAGTAACACAAAAAAGGTGGTGAAGATGATTCGTTTCATAAAAAAGCTTTCAAATATTTGTCGCATTATAATTTTGTTGCAAGCACAATCTAGAATCAACAAACGTTAAGTTCTATTCATCGGCAAACTAACGATTCAATTCAGTTTTTGGCTTTTGCGCATTGGCTCTGGCGCCCTCGACAGCTAATTGTTTGGCGGCAGGTAGAGATTCGACCGCTTGCTTGAGTTGTGTGTCATATTCATTAAATACTTGAAACGAAGTTGTTGAACCGTATGCGGCGGTGATGAGTTCGGTCCGCAAAAAGCGCTCGACGTATTCTCGCTCCTTGTTAATTTGAGCGGGAGTGAATTTGTATTTTTCAATCGCAAATTTTTTGAATGTTTGGAAGAGATTTTCGGTGACCGGAAAATCGCTTGATTTTATGTCGTGTTCAAACGAGATTGGGCGGTCAATTTTGTAGTTCTCAAAACCTCTAACTTTTCCGTAAGCTAAATCAAGCATAAATGCGAAAATCGGGTCGTTGAACTTTGCCTGAAAGCGGGCTTTTTCAGTTGTAATCGTTTGTGGTTTGACCATTTTGTCAGGGTTTATGCCGCCGCCGCCGTAAACCGTTCTGCCCGAATCAGTTTTGCTCTCCGCGCCTTTTGGTTTTGCAGATTCGTTTTCTCCCTGCAAAGTTCCGCCGTTGGTGTAGTAATTGTAAAGATTACCGTCGGAATAGTCCTTTTGAATGAGCCGACCGGAGGGGGTTTCATATTTCGCAATTGTCAGAAGCAGCATTGAGCCATATTCCAGAGGGTATGGATTTTGCACCAAACCTTTACCGAATGTATCTTCACCGACAATCAGAGCGCGGTCGTGATCCTGAAGCGCACCGGCTAAAATCTCTGAAGCAGACGCGGAATTTCGATTGACCAGAACAACGAGAGGCATATCTTCCGGCGCATCGTTGTCGGAATCATAAGTGTTTCCCGTGCCGTTAATTCTGCCTTTTTGCGTGAATACGGCTTGCCCGCGCGGGAGAAAAATATTGGCGATTTTGTAAGCCTGATGCACCAGACCACCGCCGTTTCCCCGAAGGTCGATGACCAGCTGTTTCATTCCCTGCGCTTTTAAATTGCGCATCGCGTCCACAAATTCGGCATAAGTTGTTTGGTTAAAACCGCCGGTCATCGCAATATAGCCGACTTCCGGGCGAAGCATATACGATTCGGCAATCGAGGGCTGAGAAACCGCGTCACGAACGATCTCGATGGTTTCGCGAGTTCCCGTGCCGTATTTTTCGACAACTAGTTTGGCGGGTGTGCCGCGCGGACCGCGCAGAAAGGTGCGAACTTCTTCGAGTGGTTTGCCGAGCATCGAAACGCCATTGACTTCGACGATTTTGTCTCCGTATCGAAGATTGGCGCGATTGGCAGGCGCGCCTTCAAATGTCGCTTTAATGAATGTCGCGATGACTTTGCCGCTGGCGTCTCTCAAATGACCGATGGTCGCGCCGATTCCAAAATACTGCGAGCTTTGATCGGTGCGAAATTGTTCAAATTCTTTGGCGTCAAAATAATTTGAGTGCGGGTCGAGCGTGTGCAACATTTTATCAATAGAAGATTTGAATAGCTCGTTATAATTGAGTTTTTTGCCGTCGACATGATTATCTTCAATTAAAGTCAAAACTTTGGCAACATCTCTTTCAATGTTTTCGAAGGTTGTGGCACTGCCGGATTTGGTTGTGATTTTGACATCGCCCGACGCTGGAGGCGTAACTTTGGAGGCTGTTTCATTTTGGGCGAATACACCTGTTACTAAAAAGATGATAACGAGAAAACTTCCGCAAAGAGTTGAATTTTTTTTCACTACAAAAATCTCCTGAATTTTTACTGCTGAAAGACAAATTTTGGTAAAAAATGATAACATCCATTGGAGGAAAAAGCGACGAAATTAGTTGCACTAGCTATCTGACATACACATTTTAGAGCCGCATTAAAATTTGTTGATGACAACACATTTACTGGAAGTCAAAAATTTAGAAACGCACTTTCCCACTCGCGCCGGAACTGTAAAAGCCGTCAATAATGTCAGCTTTTACATCGACGAAGGCGAACTTTTAGGCTTGGTCGGCGAATCCGGCTGCGGCAAATCAATTACCGCGCTATCGTTGATGCGCCTGATCGCGTCGCCCGGAAAGATCGTCGGGGGCTCGATAAAATTTAAGGATGAAGAATTGACAACCGTTTCAGTTGAACGGATGCGCGAAATTCGCGGCAATGACATCGCGATGATTTTTCAGGACCCGATGACTTCACTCAATCCGGTTTATACGGTTGGCGAGCAGATTGCCGAAGCGTTGCGCCTTCATCAAAAATTAAGTAAGAAAGATGCATTAGATAGGGCAATCGAAGCGATGAAGGAAGTCGCGATGCCCGCGCCGGAGCGTCGCATCAAAGATTATCCGCACCAGCTTTCGGGCGGAATGCGCCAACGCGTGATGATTGCGATGGCTCTTGCGTGCAATCCGGAACTGTTGATTGCCGATGAACCGACAACCGCTCTGGACGTCACGATTCAGGCGCAGATTCTCGAACTGCTCAATGAATTACAAACAACGCGCAAACTGGCTATCCTACTAATTACGCATGACTTAGGTGTGGTCGCCGAAGTTGCCGATCGAGTCGCTGTGATGTATACGGGAAGAATCGTCGAAGAATCGGGTGTCGGAGAAATTTTTGAAAAGCCAAAACATCCTTATACGCAGGGCTTACTTCGTTCCGTCCCAAAACTGCGCGGCATCGGTGAAGCAAAGGAAACGCGCCTTTCCACCATCGAAGGAACAGTTCCGAGTCCAACGAATCTTCCATCGGGCTGTCATTTCGCGCCGCGCTGCGAGTTCAGAATGGAAAGATGTACGCACGATCCGATGCCGCTTTATCATTTGGAAGACAATGTTGAGGTGCGCTGCGTGCTTTATGAAGGAAAAGATTTTGAGAGCGAAAAAAGTCTTCGCGCGACTACCGAATGATAAAGACCCAACATTAAATTAATCGAATCAAAAAGGAATGGAAAACAGCCCGGTTAAAACTCAAAAAACAGAACTCGTTCGGGTTCGTCATTTGGTAAAGCATTTTCCCGTCGAAAACAGCAATGATGTCGTGCGGGCGGTTGATGATGTTTCGTTTGATATTTTTGCGGGCGAAACGCTCGGACTCGTCGGCGAATCCGGTTGCGGAAAATCAACCGTCGGGCGCTGCCTTCTGCGGCTTTATGAGCCGACGAGCGGTGACGTATTTTTTGAAGGACAAAACATTGTTGGGTTGCCGAATAATCAAATGCAAATCCTTCGGCGCGAAATGCAGATTATTTTTCAGGACCCGTATGCCAGCCTTAATCCGCGTCTGAGTATTCTCTCAACCGTCTCTGAACCGCTGAAGATTCACGGCATCGGCAATAAAACCGAAAGAGAAGAGCGAGTGGCGGATTTGCTCAAAAAAGTCGGTCTCGACCCGGCTTATATGTTTCGCTACCCGCACGAATTTTCTGGCGGTCAACGCCAGCGAATCGGCATTGCCCGCGCCCTTGCCTTAAATCCAAAGTTGATTATTGCCGATGAACCCGTTTCTGCGCTCGATGTTTCCATCCAGGCGCAGGTCGTTAATCTTTTGCAGGATTTACAATCTGAATTTGGTTTGACCTACCTTTTTATTTCGCACGGTTTGGCAGTCGTCGAACATATCTCGAAGCGCGTGGCGGTGATGTATCTGGGGAAAATCGTCGAGATTTCCGAAGGACGCGAATTATATGATAATCCGCTGCATCCTTATACGAGAGCTTTGCTTTCCGCGATTCCCGTGCCCGACCCGAAAAAGAAACGCGAACGAATTGTTTTGCAGGGTGATGTTCCGACGCCGATCAATCCGCCTTCGGGTTGTCGTTTCCGCACGCGCTGCCCGCTGGCGATTGAAGACTGCGCGAAAGTTGTGCCGGAACTGCGCGAAATCGAAACGGATCATTTTGCTGCGTGCATCCGCGTTAAGGGTTATGAAACCGCACCGAGCCTTGAACGGCAATAATTGAAACGTTCAATCTAGAAACTGCGTAGTAAAGTTAGATATAAAAAAGTTTGCATGTTGAATAGATTTTTGTTGTTGTTGAAAAACGCAGGCAAAACATTTTGAGGAGAGGAAAACTTTTTATGAACGAAGAGAATTCAAATCTGAACCAACAAAACCAAGCTGGATGGCAAGCGCCGCCGCCACCGCAAGACTTTAAAACTATCGAAGAACCGGCGCAAATGTCGGAAGCCGCAACGCTCGGCAGCATTTTTTTTGAGCCGGGAAAAACATTTGAAGATTTGCGACGTAAACCTAGATTTATTTTGGCAACCATCGTAATGATTGTGCTTGGAACCACTTTTTCTTTTTTGTTTGCCAACAAAGTCGGCGATGAAGGATTTAAAAGATTTGCCGCCGAACAAGTAGATAAAAGTCCGCAAGCGTCGAGTCTTTCAGCCGAACAAAAGCAGCAGAGCGTTGATTTTACGATGACTATTATCAATGTTACTCGATATTTAATTCCTTTAATTATTATCGTTGTGATGGCGCTCGGCGGGTTTTTTTACTGGCTTGCTTCAAAAGCGATGGGAGGCAGCGCGAGTTTTTCGCACGGAGTTTCAGCTTGGGTTTATTCGAGTTTCCCGCCGACGGTCGTCGCCTCAATTGCCAATATAGTTATTTTATTTTTGAAACCCGTTGATGAAATTGACGTGGCGACCGGTCAACGCGGTTTGATCAATGCTAATCCGAGTTTTTTTATCGACGGCGCGCAAAGTCCTGTCCTGGCGACTCTGCTTGGGACTTTTGATTTTTTTCTGATTTGGGGCTGGATTCTTGCCGCCATTGGTCTGCAAAAACTCGGCAACCTCTCCGCCGGTTCGGCGT
>JACCRD010000051.1 GCA_013813755.1 Acidobacteriota bacterium
GCTTACACGCGTACGAAATGGCATCTGAAGGGTTAGCGAAGATTTAATTGTGAACCGTTGGCTTATCCGAATGCGGCACAAAACACTTCCGGCAGCGGGCTTCGTATTTATCACTCGCGCCGACTTCGACGCGCGAATCCGATTCGATGGTGCGCTGTGAATAATTTGCCGTCTCGCCGCATTTGACGCAGATGGCGTGAGTTTTTGTGATAAATTCGGCGATTGAAAGAAGCTGCGGCATCGGCTCAAATGGCTTACCGGTGTAATCCTGATCGAGTCCCGCGATTATCACGCGCTTTCCACTGTCGGCGAGGTCGTTGACGGCAGAGATAATTTCCATATCGAAAAATTGACCTTCGTCGATGCCGACAACCTGCGTGTCAGTTTCGATCTGCGCCATTAATTCTTTGGCGGTCATCACCGGTTTTGAGACGTGCGTCATTCCCGAATGCGAGGCGATCTGCTCGATTGAATAGCGTTTGTCAATAATTGGTTTGAAGACCTGCACTTTTTGTCTGGCAATCTGCGCCCGCTTCAGACGACGAATTAATTCTTCGCTTTTCCCCGAAAACATCGAACCGACGATAACTTCAATCCAACCGACACCGTTTTGTCTGTTCCTGCGGCGCTCTTCCGTATTGTCGAACGCAAATTCTTCAACCATTTTCTCTTTTTAGATTCCTTTTAAATAAATTTAAGAACGCTAAGATTAACACATCGAAAAGTCCAAAGTATAAAGTTTAATATCCACTGTTTGAGTTTGAAAATCATCCGCTTTCACTTGCCAAAATCTATGGTTAAACGCGCGTAGTTTTTGTTATTCTAGTTTTGTGAAAATTAAACTTTGTCCAACGTGTAGGCGTCCGTTTATGGCAACGGCGGAATTTTGCCCGCACTGCCCGGAGCCTTACACCTGGAATCAGGAATCGTGGGCGAATCTGGGCTGTCTGGTACTTTCGATTCTGCCGCTTTTTCTGATGATTCTGTTCTGGATGTTTTTCTTTATGGGTTTTCTTTTTCGTTAGATGTGGGCTTGACAAGGCTCGCCGCGATTTTATCAATCAATCTCGAACTGTCGTTTTTGCGCGTGACATTGTTCCCGATGATGGCAAAAGCAAAAATTTCGCCGTCATCTCTCTGCGCGTAACCCGCCAGTGAATTGACATAAGTTATCGAGCCGGTTTTGGCTAAAATTTTGCCTTTCACATTCCATAAACGTCCACCCAGAGTTCCGTCCGTTCCCGCAATCGGCAGAGAGTTATAAAAAACATCGGCAAAATTCGATTGAGCGGCGTAAACAAGCGCCCGACTGAAGGCTTCCGGCGTGATAAAATTTAGTCTCGAGAGTCCCGAGCCGTCGTGAATTTGAATATCTTCGACCGCGACGTTGTTTGTCCGCAGCCATTTTTTGATGACCGCCGCGCCCGCTGAATCGTCGCCGCGCAATTCCTGAATTTCACGGCTTTGGTCCGGCGCGGTGTCGCCAAATTTTTTTCCGATAGTTCGAAGAAGCACTTCACCGTAAAGGTTGATCGAACGTTTATTCATTGTGTGGACGAGTTCCGCTAAAGTTTTACTTTCGACAAAAGCGAGTTCCGGAGCATCTGCCGCATCCGATTTGGTTTCCGTTTTCCAATCGACAAATTTTACTTCGCCTTCAACCGTAATTCCCTTTTTTTCCAGAGCTTCCTTCAAATTTTTCGCGGTCCACAGCGCCGGATTATGAACGGCGATGCGCCCGTAAGCCTTTTTGCCATTTCCCCACACATAAAGTTGATTGTCTTCCAGTCCACGCTCGACTCCGAAGGCTTCGGTTTGACCGTTTTCCGTCGGTTTTAGTTCGCCGCGAATTTCCATAAAATCAGTCGAGACAGCCGGTTTTCCTTCGCCGTCCATATAAATTCCCGCCTGATTTTGATTAAAAGAAAGCGCGCTCGCTTCCGCGCCATAGTGCCATTGCAAATCATTCCAGGTCCAGCCGTCGCCGATGCTCGCGCCCTTAAAATAACTGTCGTTACCAACAATATCGCCTTTGACGCGCTTTAAGTTTTTCGCCTGAAGTTGGCTGATTAAATTTTCCAGAGCGTTTTTATCAAAATCCGGCGCGCCCTGCCCATAAATTGTTAAATCACCGTTCAAAGTTCCGTCAGCTTCGATTTGGTTTGCTGCAAAAACCGAAGTTTTGGAGCGAAAATCCGCGCCAAGTTTATCGAGCGCGACGATTGCAGTGACGGCTTTGACAATCGAAGCCGGATTAAAAAGCTGCCGCGCGTCGCGGGCGCAAGTGATTCGATTATCCTTGAGACTTAAAACAAACACGCCCCACCGCGCGTTCGCGTGTTCGCTTTTTTCAATTGTCTGATTAATATTTTCGCACAGCGCGACATCTTCGGCTCTGGTCGAAATTTGCAGGGGTTTTGCCAAATCAACGTCCGGCGACGGAACGGAAAAACTCGCCTCTGTCTGGTCTTGCGGTGGTTGCTCTTCTGTGCTTGCGCTGCCAATCGCTTCATTTGACGAGCGACAGGACGCACAAATAGCGAGCAAAATAATAGTAAAAATAAGAAATAATTCGCGCGACTTCAATTTGTTTTTTATTAATTTAACGATTGCTAATTTCATTCAACGATAGTTTCTCATTTCTCAAAAAACTTTGCGCTGCTTCAAAAACTTCTTCGACGCGGATTCCGTCGAGCGTTCTACTGTTAACGACGCGGAGATTTTCCGTCAACGGAAGATAATTCAGCGGCGCGCGCTTGTCCATTACCAGAACGATTTTTGTTCCGACAACCGCGCCGATATGCGCCGCGCCCGTGTCGTTGCTGACTAAAATTTCTAAAAAGGAAAGCGCCGCCGCAAACTCGAGCAAAGACAGTTTATCAAGAATCAAAACTTCAGGCGAAAAGGTTTCTTCAATTTCCTGGCGCAGATGTTCTTCTTCCGGACCGAGAAAAACTATCGTTTTTAAACTTTTATCGCGTGATAAAAGTTTTCCCAGACGCGAGAAATTATCTAAGCTCCAGCACCGGCTTTTGTGTCCTGCGCCCGGAAAAAGTCCGATAAGTTTTGTATTTTTGACATTTTTTGTTGCTAAAAACTTTTCAATTTTTTCGAGATAATTTTGCAGTGGACGAATTTGCACGAATCGTTTGGAATTTTCCGCGCCAAGCGGTTTGAGAACGTTTAAATAATAATCGGTTAAATGCAGTTCACGATTTAATCGCGGTGGTTTCGGCTTGAAGTTTGCTAGAAAATCGAGCGAGCGGTTTGCGCGATTCGCATACAGACGATGTTTCGCCCCCGAAAAAAAACCGAGCAAATTTGTTTCATAGAGACTGTGAAGATCAATAATAAAATCAAACTTGCGAGCGCGGACACTTCGTAAAAGTTTAAAAACCTGTTTTGTTGACCAAATTTTCGCGCTGTCACGCAGCCGGACGCGATCAACAATTATTTTTTCATCGACAAAACCGGAAATCTCAAGAATGTCGGCGCCGGATTTTCCGATCAGAGCAGTAATTTTAGCCCGCGGAAATTTTTCTCTGACAACGCGCAGCGCCGGCAAACTTAAAATAATATCGCCGATCTGTCCGAAGTGAATAATTAAAATATTTTGTGGGTTAAAGTTCAAGATTCAACAATTGATTCGATTGAGAAGAATTCACTATTTAAAATTAAATTTATAGTTATAAATTTCAGTAAGCGTTCGGCGCGGCTTTTTCCATCCATCTCTCGGGAGCTTTCAATTCCCTAAAGCCAAATTTTTCGTAAAGCTCGTGCGCGTCTCTGGTCGCTAAAATCCAGCGTCTCAGGTTTTGTAAATCCGGATGATTGACAATCGTTTCCATCAGCCATTTGCTCAAACCCTGCCCGCGAAAACTTTCTAAAATAAAAACATCGCCGATGTAGGCAAACGTCGCGTAATCGGTCACGACACGCGCAAAACCAATTTGTTTCTCACCTTTATAAACGCCAAAAGATAAAGAATTTTCAATCGCCTTTTGAGTTTGTTCGCGCGTTCTTTCTTTTGCCCAATAGCTTTCTTCAGACAAAAATTTGTGAATCGTCTCAATTTGCAAAAATAAATTATCGCTGCTGATTGTAAATTCGCCGCGCTGCCATTCCGGTAACATACCGTTAAAAATCACTCGCTTGATAACGCGCCTGACAGTTTGGACATTCAATCATATTTTGAGCTTTGCCAATCGGAAAAACCGGAAGCACGAAAAAAAGCGTAATGTAATTTCTGCCGGTTTTTTTGATAAATTGCGCGAGTGTTCCGCAGCGCTCACAACGATGTTGTTCCGCTGTTCGCTCCGAACCGGAAACTTTGAATTTCGTGCCGATAATAAAAATCATATTTCTCCTAAAAAGATAGTTTCAGCCATTTTAAGTTTTGCTTAAACTCAAAATCATCAACATTATAAGTTACGATTGCCACATCAATTTCGAGCGCAGTCAAAGCAATAAAAGCACTAAGCTTTAATCTGATAAAATGCTTTGCGTCCCAAATATTTCGCGCCGCTGCCCAAATCTTCTTCGATACGCAAAAGCTGATTGTATTTTGCGATGCGGTCACTTCTGGAAAGCGAGCCGGTTTTGATTTGTCCGGCGTTAGTCGCCACAGCTAAATCGGCGATAAATGAATCTTCGGTTTCACCCGAACGGTGCGAGATAACCGCCGTCATATTATTTGTTTTAGCGAGTTCAATTGCGTCTAAAGTTTCAGTCAAAGTGCCGATTTGATTGACTTTTATCAAAATTGAATTTCCCGCGCCGGTGTCGATTCCCTTTTGCAAAAACTCGACGTTGGTGACAAATAAATCATCGCCGACCAGCTGGATTTTTTTGCCTAATTGCTCGGTAATTTTCTTCCAGCCGTCCCAATCGCTTTCCGCCAAACCATCTTCGATGGAAACAATCGGATATTTCGCACACCAATCTGCCCAATATGCAATCATTTCGTCGGATGAAAGTCTGCGCTTGTCAGACTTTTTGAAAACGTAATTCGCGCCGTCGTAAAACTCGCTGGCTGCCGGATCGAGCGCCAGCATTATTTCGCCGTCCGTGCCGGTTTTGTAGCCGGCTTTTTCCACTGCTTCGAGAATCGTTTCAATAGCTTCCTCGTTTGATTTGAGGTTCGGAGCAAAACCGCCTTCGTCGCCGACCGAAGTTGCCAGACCGCGTGATTTTAAAACGGACTTTAGATTATGAAAAATTTCCGCGCCCATTTGTAAAGCGTCGGAAAAACTTTTCGCGCCAACGGGCATCACCATAAATTCCTGAAAATCGACGTTGTTATCGGCGTGCGCTCCGCCGTTGATAATGTTCATCATCGGAACAGGCAGAGTTTTAGCGTTCACGCCGCCGAGATAGCGGTAAAGCGGCAATTCCAGAAACGAAGCTGCCGCTCGCGCGTTTGCCATCGAAACCGCCAGAAGCGCGTTGGCGCCGAGATTTGATTTGTTCGCTGTTCCGTCGAGCGCGAGCAGAACTTCGTCAATCGCCGTCTGGTCAAGCGCGTCCATTCCTTCAATTTCGCGGCTGATTTTTTCAATTACATTTTCGACCGCTCGCCCAACGCCTTTGCCCATAAAACGTTTCGCGTCGCCGTCCCGCAATTCAACCGCTTCGTGTTCGCCCGTTGACGCGCCTGAAGGCACGGCGGCGCGTCCCGTTTCGCCCGTTTCAAGAACGACTTCGGCTTCGACCGTCGGATTTCCGCGCGAATCAAGAATTTCCCGCGCCCAGACTGTTTCGATTAAACTCATTTTTATAAAAACTCCTTCTAAAAGTGGTAAGTGCTAAATTGTAGGTGAGAAGCAAGAAAACTTACCACTTACAATTAAGCACTTACCACTAAATTAAGATTTTTCCATCCGCACTTTCACGACGCGGCGTTTGTCAACTTCTTCGACTTTGAAAATGTGTCCGTTAAATTTTATCTGCTCGCCTTCGGTCAAAACTTGCCCGGCTTCGCTCATCAAAAATCCGGCAACCGTTGTGTAAGTTTCCGACGCGGGTAAATTTAATTCCAGACGCCGATTGAGGTCTCGAATTGCTAAACCGCCGTCCAAAACAAATGTGCCGTCGGCTTGCTCGTGAATTTGCTCATTGACTTCTTCGTCGTGCTCGTCGGAAATATCGCCGACGATTTCTTCGAGCAAATCTTCTAAAGTGATAATGCCTTCGACGCCGCCGTGTTCGTCAACGACAAAGCCAAAATGAATTTTTTCACGCTGCATCTGGCGCAGAACGTCCTCGAGTTTTGCTGTATCAACAATATAAAGCGGCGACTGTAAAACTTTTTCCAGAGCAAATTCCTGCGGTTTGAAAAAAAACGGCAAAACGTCTTTGCTGTGAACAAAACCCGCCACGTCGTCTAAAGATTCACGATAGACGGGCATTCTCGAATATCCGTTTTCGTTAAAAATCTGCGCGATTTCTTCGAGCGAAGCATTGTGCGGAATCGCGGCAATCTGCGTGCGCGGAATCATCGCTTCGCGCACGCTCGTTTCGGAAAACTCGAAAACGCCCTGTATAAGACGTTCCTCTTCCTTATTGACGTGGTGCGACATTGTGATCAGCTGCCTGATTTCATCTTCCGTGTAAATCGAAGCGTGTTCGCTATCGGCGTGCAAACCGAAAACTTTAACCGTTTTCGCGCTTGCCCAGTCGAGAAGATGTATAAGAGGTTTGAATGTTTTGTAAAAAATCAGCATCGGCAGAGCGGTCGCCATCGCCACTCTCTCCGCCAGCTGCAGCCCGATGAGTTTCGGAGCCTGTTCGCCGAGAACAATGTGCAGAGACGTAATAATAGCGAACGCGATTCCGTATGAAACCAGATGACGGGCGGATTCGGATAAACCCATATTCGTCAAAACGCCGCCGAGCATTGCTTCGACAACCGGCTCGCCGAGCGCGCCGAGCGCGAGCGAAGCCAGCGTAATTCCTAGTTGAGAAGCGGAAAGATAGGCGTTGAGGTTGTTGAGAAGATTAAGCAGGCGTTTCGCGGCTTTGCTTCCTTCGGCAGCAAGCGCTTCGACGCGCGAGCGTCTCACGCCAACGTAAGCAAATTCGGCGGCGACGAAAAAACCATTGAGCAAAACAAGCACCAAAACAGCTAATATTTTGAGAGCTATCGAGAGCCAGGATGCCGGTTCGACGGGAAGTGCCTCAGCCGCCAGGAAAAACAAGATACTACTAGCAGGTTCGTCCATCTTTTATTTTTAAGTTTTGATTTTCAAGCGAAAATCTTTATTCAATTCTCCTAAAATTATTTTTACCGATTCTAAATCGGCTTAAATTTTTCCGATTATACCACATTTTGTTTCGCTCAAAATATCGATTTTCTCAACTGTTTTCAATTTGGTAAACATCTAAAATTTCCTGAATCACGAATTGACACGAACCGCATCCGCCGCCCGCGTTACAAATCTTGGTTACTTCCTCAACCGTCTCGAGTGAATTGATTCTGATCAGATTTTCGATTGTCTCTTCCGAAACACCGAAACAACTGCAAATCAGAGCTTTTTCCCCCGTCCATTCCGCAACCCTTAAAGCACGAAAATTTGCCAGCGCGTTTTGCAGAGTCTCCAGACACAAATCCATACAATGCTGTCGCTGTTTGCTAAACGCGCCGAGTTTATTTTCAATTTCACTCTGCAGAATTTTTTTCTCCAAGCTTTTAGAATCAGATATTTTTTTGCCTTCTATCAGTTCCGACAGAATATCCGCTGCCGCGATTAGATAGCCGCAACCGTTAGTTTGAAATTTCGCTTGAAGAATTTCTTTTGAATCGATTTCAATCTGCATTCCGATGCGTAGCGCGGCGCCGCAAACAAAGGTCGCGTTTTTACCGACGGCGTTCGCGCCCAGAAGCGCGCCGGCGTTTGTGGGCGCGTGAAATCTCTCGCTGATTTTCGGCGGGTAAAAATTCACCAATTAGAAATTAGAAATTAAAAAGACAAAAGTAAAGGGTAATCTGCTTTGTAAATTACCGACAAATTCAAAGTTTTTGTTTTTTGACTTAAAGTTTTCGCGGCAATTGTGTATAAATTGAACTTGATGAAATTGTTTTACCTTTTAGTTTTCACTGTTTACCTTTTGATTTGCGTTAGCTGTCGTTCCGCCGCCTCACCGATTTCTGTTTCCAATCAACCGATTTCAATAAATAACGTTCCGCAAACTAATCTGCCGCTGCCTTCAAATAAAGATATTGAGAAACTTGGATGGAAAACTTCAAGTGGTGAGGAAAAAAAAATTTCCGATTATCGCGGCAAAGTCGTTGTGCTTGATTTCTGGGCAACATATTGTCCGCCGTGTCTCGAAGAAATACCGCATCTGGTTAATTTACAAAATAAATATCGAGAACAAAATTTTGAAGTTATTGGCTTGCACGTCGGCGGCGAGGAAGATTTGCCAAGAGTTCCAGCCTTTATCGAAAAACTGAAAATGAACTATGTTCTCGCCTTCCCGGAGGACAAATTAACCAATGTTTTGTTTGGCGGGCAAACCGCTATTCCGCAGACTTTTGTTGTTGACCGAAACGGAAATTTAGTGGAAAAATTTGTCGGTTATGATTTGAAAGTCAAAAATAGAATGGAGAAAGCAATCGAAAAGTCTCTGGCTAAATAATTTGCGGCTGTTACAATCTGAAAAATTTTCGATCAGGCAATCTTTTGGAGACCTATGAAACGAACATTTCACGAAAATGGTCTTTCAATTGTGCTGTTTGTTTTGTTTTTTCTCTCGCTTGTCGGGCAGTATTTTACAGGCTACAGCGAATACAACGAGGAGCGTCGCGCCCACGGCGAAAATGCGGTCAGTTACACGCAATATTTTGGAGAAGGACATTTTATTGAAGCCGTCTTTGAAAATTGGGAAAGTGAATTTCTTCAAATGGGAGCGTATGTTTTGCTCACCGTTTTTTTATTTCAGAAAGGCTCGTCCGAATCGAAAACTCCAGGCACTACCGAGCGGATCGATATTATTGTCGAAGATTCCAAAAAAGATAAAAATATGCCGTATCCAGTCAGGCGCGGCGGTTTGATCTTAAAGTTGTATGAATACTCTCTAAGTATCGCTCTGTTTTTATTATTTTTAATGTCGTTTGTTTTGCACGCCGTCGGAGGCGCGAAGGATTATAATATCCAGCAAATTCAGCACAATGAACCGACGGTTTCAACTCTCGAGTATATGAGCGGATCACGCTTCTGGTTTGAATCGTTTCAAAACTGGCAAAGCGAATTTTTATCAATCGGGCTGATGGTTGTTTTGTCAATTTATTTGCGGCAAAAAGGTTCGCCCGAATCAAAACCGGTGGACAGCCCGCACAGCGATACAGGAACAAGTTAAACGTATTTTTGTCATAGTCCGAAACTGTTAAATGAATAAAAATCTTTTTGATTCAAACACTAAAAAATCAAATATTAAAACGGTCGAACAAATTTCGGCGGGCGGCGTGGCGTTTCGTCAAACTGATTCGATTATTGAAATCGCCTTGATCGCGGTCAACCCGAGCGGGCGCTGGCAGCTTCCCAAGGGCATTATTGATCCGGGAGAAACTTCTGAAACCGCGGCGCTGCGCGAAGTGCGCGAAGAAGCCGGTATCGAAACCGATCTGCTGGCGCCGATTGAGACAATTGAATATTGGTATTTTGGAGACAAAAACGGCGAGCGTGTCAGATTTCACAAACTTGTCCATTTTTATCTTTTGGCTTACCGCCGCGGCAGTGTTGGAGATCACGATCACGAAGTTGACGAGGCACGCTGGGTAAAATTGTCTGAAGCGTTAAAAATGCTGGCTTTTCAGGGAGAAAAATCAGTTGTCGAAAAAGCCTCGAAGCTGATTCCGCAATTTCTTGAAAAATAATTACGTCGAAACATTCTGCGTTTGGCTATTGAAATAAACTTTTTTAATTGCCCGAATCGTATTGCAGTGAATTTCAACCGTGTCTCTAATATCCAGAGCGTAACCGCCCGACATTACCGTGACAATCGGGATTTCCAGTTTCCTAGCGTATTTAAGTACCATTTCATCTCTCCGGCGCAAACCTTCAATTGTCAGACCGAGCCGTCCAAGCTTATCTTTTTCAAACGGATCGGCGCCCGCCAGATAAAAAACAATATCCGGTTCATTTAAAAATATGCGCGGTAAGGCTTCGTTCAGGGTTTCCAGAAATTCCGTATCTGAAGTTTTATCGGGCAATTCGATATCAAGACTGGAATTTTCCTTAAAAAGCGGATAATTTTTCGCTCCGTGCATCGAAAAAGTAAAAATTTTCGGCTCGTCCCTAAAGATAAATGCCGTGCCGTTGCCTTGATGCACGTCGCAATCAATCACTAAAAAGTTTGCAAGCGATTGGTCACGCTGCAAAACTCTGATGGCGATGGCGACATCGTTCAAAACGCAAAAACCTTCGCCGCGATCCGGAAAAGCGTGGTGAGTGCCGCCCGCCAGGTTCGATGAAACACCGTTAAGCAGAGCGGAACGCGCCGCATTAATTGTTCCCGAAACAGCGAGGAACGAACGTCTGACAAGCGACTCGGACCAAGGTAAACCAAGTCTTCTAATTTCCTTCGCCGTTAAATCGCCTACGCGCAGACGATTTATATAATCTTCCGTGTGAACGAGAAGCACATCTTTTATCTCAGCCGGATTCGGTTCAACAATTTCAGAAACCGACAAATTTCCTTCTTCGAGCAGTTTATTTCTGACAAGTTCAAATTTCTTAATCGGAAAAACGTGACCTTCTCCAATTTCGGCGTAATAGAGGGGCGAGTAAAAAATATTAAAAATACTCATTCTGCATAAATTATAGATGATGGACAATTAATATGATAATTTAGTCATTGATTGAGTTGTCGACTTTTAAAGCGCTTTTCGTTTGTTTATTGCCAGGAATTAAAAATTAGTGCGGTTTATGTCTTAAAAAACATAAACCGCATATTCGGGCGAAGGTTTTGCTGGAGGCAATGCGGAGCGGATGGGCAAAAGGCGCGGTGAAAAAACAGGGCGGGCGTAATCGGTTGATAATTAACTCTCCGCATTTAGTTAATTTATCGACACGAGAATCTTTTCAGAACGACGACTCAGACCAATTTTTTGAGCTTCGTGCTCGATGGCGCGTGAATCGGTTTTCAAATCATGAATTTCTTCCTGAATAATCAAGTTTTGTTTGTTTATTTGTTCAACCTCAATGCTTAAACGCTCGTTTTGTTCAAATTCGACGATCATTTCTGAATAAGCGCGAAAATTAACAGTTATGCAAACTATAAAAGTCATCAAAACAATCACGGCGAAGGTAAACCATTGTGGAGTTGCGCTCGCCCGACTGCGTTTGACAGTTTTCAAACGAGTTTGTACGGGTATTGAAACCACGTGTGTATTATCCCAATAAGTAGCGACGACCTTGCTCAAGCAGCACCTCCAAATCTTCTATGTTTTCGCTTTCAGCGTAAATTCTCACTAACGGTTCAGTTCCCGATGGACGCAGAAGCATCCAGCTTTGATCGGCGAAAATAAACTTTACGCCGTCTAATCTATTTATCTTTTCAATCTTGCGACCACCAATGTCTGCTGGCTCCTGCAAAAGTTTTTCATGCAAACTGTGAGCGATTTCATCAGTCAGTTTAACTCCGATTTTGCCGGATTCCAGTTTTTCGACTCGTTTGTATAATTCTTGTAACTGCTCTGTTAAACTTTTCCCGCGAACCGCGACCGCTTCAGCAGCTAAAAGACAAGCCAAAATTCCGTCCTTTTCAGGATAATGCCCTTTAATGGAAAGCCCGGCTGACTCTTCGCCACCCAAAATAATTTTATCTTCGTTGATCAGTTCGCCGATATATTTAAAGCCAACCGGGGTTTCGTAAAGCTTAAGTCCTCTGTTTTCAGCTACTCTGTCAATCAAGTGTGATGTGGCGACTGAACGGGCAACGCCTTCCTTCCAGCCGCGGCTTTCAGCCAGATAATCTGACAAAAGCGCGACTAATTCGTTTGGTGTTATAAATTTGCCGTTCGCGTCAATGATTCCGAATCTGTCCGCATCACCGTCGGTTGCGAGTCCGAGAGTTAGCTTTTTTGATAAAACCACACCTCGTAGTTCGTCCAGATGATCTTCGCTAGGCTCGGGCGAGCGACCGCCGAATGTGACATCGCGCCAATCGTGAATGGTTTCTACTTCTAAATTGTGGTCTAGCAGAATCTTATCCAAATAACCACGTCCGGTTCCCCAGAGAGCGTCAAAGGCGTAATTTCCTTTTGCCTGAGCAATTAAATCGAACCGGATTTTGGTTTTCAAATCGTCCAGATAATCCGGACGCGCGTCATAATCTTCAATTATTCCGCCGGATGCATTTTCCGTCGGTGAATTACGCGCGATAAAATCTTCAATCTTTTTTGTAATTTCCGGTAAAGCGGGCGCGCCGTCAGCAGTAGAGAATTTAATACCCTGATATTCCGGCGGATTATGCGAGGCTGTAAAATTTATGCCGCCTGCCGCTTTTTCAATTCTAATAGCATTGGAAATAGTTGGGGTTGGTGTTGGAGTCCTGCACAGCAAAACGCGAAAACCATTGTTTTTGAGAATTTGCGAAGCAACTTCCGCAAAATTTTCACCCATAAACCGCGAATCGTGTCCGATGATTACAGTTTGACGATTTTCACCCGAAGTCTCATTCAAATATACGCAGATAGATTTGACCACCAGACGAACATTCTCGTATGTAAAGTCATCAGCGATAATTGATCTCCAGCCAGATGTTCCAAAGCGAATAGCCATAAAGGTAATTCCAGAAACTGCAACTTAGGATAAAATCTCTAATTTCTAAAAACTTAACGTCTAAAATTTAAGTTTTATGAGTGCGTTGATATTATGGATTCACTTAACAGTTTTATGTTAAGTGAAAATGACTCTACCATAGAAAAAATTGTTGTGTAAAGATATATATTTTTTAGCTAAGTCTTTTATTTAGAGTAGTTTATAAATTTTTTCTCAAGTAAGTATTTAACTAAGTGCTTAAAGGTAAACGATAGGTGAACGAAAATCCGCAAATAAAATGATAAGTTAAATACCCAATTATATTGATGATTTTGTAATTTCCAGCAAATCCCCTGTGCAAATTCATTAAGCAATGGTTTAACCATATACCTATCATTTTCTACTTTTATCTCTAGTTGGAATGATTACCTGGTATTTAACGTGTCAATTTAGGTCAAATCAAATATAATACGACGTATGTATCATATTGCCACAAAAGACTATCTTCTAAAGCTCTTACCGATTACTTGTAAAGTCTTTATTATTAAAGACATATGAGAACTTTAAGAGCGGCACGATTATTGCTTTCAATATTTGTAAAATATTGAAAGTTTCTTCCCGCTTTAGTTTTTTATTTCAAATGCAATTAAGTTAAATCATAATAATTCGCAGTATTTTGTTGCAGAAAGGAACTTTTGGAATTACTTATATTAAGCAATTTATTACGGAGATACAACTCAAATGACACCTATCAAACATTTTGAAAAAAGTTTAACTTATGTCGCAAAAGGCATATTCAAAACTGTAAAATCAGTTAATCAATATAAACCAAATCCATCTTTTACCCCGAAATGGTCAGATAAACCGTTGCTTAAGTCGTGGCAAAAAACTAAACCGACACTCGGTTTTCCGCGAACTACCGATTCGCTTTGTCCTAATTGTGTAATTGAAGCGCGGGAAGATATTTTAAGCGGTAAAAAGGAAGTTGGTATTTTAGTTAACGAAAAAGTTGGTGAGATTAAAGCGCAGATTATTGAGCGCGACGGTCAAATCTGGATGATTAAAGATTGTCCGACGCACGGGCATTTTGAAGATTTAATGGCAATCGACTCTAAGTTTTTGCAGCATATTGAAGCAAACTTTCCTGGGCGAGACATTCAATCACACAACGACGAAAAACTACACAATCACGGTTCTTCGACGATTAAATATGGGCGCGGCGCAGTTTTAACGGTTGATTTAACCAATCGTTGCAATATGATGTGTGACCCGTGTTTTATGGATGCGAACCAAGTTGGATTTGTCCATGAGCTTTCGATGGAAGATGTTAAGGAAATCCTTGATAACGCGATTTCTATCAAACCGCGTCGTCAGATGTCAGTTCAATATTCAGGCGGAGAACCAACGCTTTCACCATACTTTTTGGAATCAATCCGGTATGCGCGAAAAGTTGGGTATAACTCTGTGCAGGCGGCGACCAACGGAATCGAATTTGCGAAGTCAAAAGAATTTTGCCGCGAAGCTGCCGAAGCCGGTTTAAGATTCGTTTATTTGCAGTTTGATGGAATCGGCAATGACGCTAACTCGCATCGTCAAATTGGCAACTTATTTGACGTAAAACTTCGTGCAATCAACAACTTACATGAAGCCGGCGTTGATATTGTATTGGTCACAACTTTAGTCAACGGTGTCAATAATGACCAGGTTGGTTCGATCATTCGGTTTGCTTTGGAAAATCCGAAAAAAGTTTCATTTGTATCATTTCAACCCGTTTCATTTACCGGACGCGATGAGCATATTACCGAGCAGCGCCGTTTGCAACAGCGTTATACTTTGTCGCATCTGGCGCAGGATGTGCAGAAACAGGTAGGAATTACCGAACCAACACGCGACTGGTTTCCACTTTCTTTGATGGGAGCTTTTGCTGATTTTGCCGATTTGGTTCACGGACCGGAAGCCGATTGGGGACAAGTTTCCTGCGGCTGCCATCCAAACTGCGGCGTCGGCACAGCCGTGATGATTAACAAAGAAACGAAGGAAATGGCACCCGTTCCGCAATTTTTGAATATCCCAAACCTCGTCGAAGATATGAAGCATATTACCGACACAAATCGCGGCAAATGGTTTTCAAACTTTATGATGGGAATGGCGCTTCTCAAAAATTATAATCCATATGGCGCGCCGAAGAGTTTAACCCTTGGCGGAATTTTGAAAAAATTTGATAAATCCTTTGGCTTAAGCGGCAAAGATTACGGCAAAGTTGACGGCACACGCACGACCGAAGATATTGAAAAACGTCGCCAGGACCCATGGAATTTTCTTTTCATCGCCGGAATGTGGTTTCAAGACCTTTTCAATTACGATTTCCGCCGTACGGAAATGTGTATCATTCCTTATGGCACCCAGGAAGGAGAAATTTCCTTCTGTGCTTATAATACTGGTATCGGATGGAGAAATATTATTGAGCATATGCACCAAAACGCGACTGTTGCCCAGTGGTATAAAGAACATGGTCGCCACGAAGTCTTCGCACGGGGTAAAGAAGTTGGTTTAAGCGACCCGACGCATAATCTGAATTTGAACGAAATCGATTTATCGCGTCCACACAAACCGGATATGGAAGGACCAAAGACCGCTGCCGAAGAGATGCAAATGATGAGAAAACTCTATCAGGAAATGGTTATGGAGAAAAACAATATTAAAGGTGAGAGCCTTGTGCAAATTGGCGGAATTAAACGCGAAAAGAAAACTGTTTCAACTTGAACCATCTAATCAAAACATAAAAAGGTCTTACCAACAAAAAATTTGGCAGGACCTTTTTATTTTCGTATTTGCAATCTTAAAGGCTGCTTCTTTCCTTTTGGTTTGTAACTTTATTGTGTCAAGATTGTTTTATCAAATTTATATTTTAACAAATTTAATAGCGTTGAAATTAAATATATAATTTTGAACGCGCTCGCATCCAAGCAATTTGATGAATCTGTAATTTTTGAAATTCCCTCAAAATTTCCAAATTTAAAATTTTGGTACACAGGGACGCGCGAGGACAACATAATGAAAATTTCTTTTTTGATAATATTTGTTTTACTTGGAATCACGCAAATGAATGAACAATGCAGCAAAAATGAAAAACAATCAACAAATATAACAACGCGAACGCCTGCAAAATTTAATCAGCTTCCCGAGGGTATCGAATTTGACACCGAAGTGGAAGGCAAAGCGATTAAAAACGACAAAGGCGAAGTTAATTCATATGAAATAACTTCGGTTGAAAAAAGGCTGGGCGAACTAAATGCGAAATACAAAGGCGACAAACTAGTTGACGATAAGAACAAGGAAATTAAGTTTTTCAAACCGCTGTGTCGCGGCGTTTCGCAAGGTTTTGAGGAAGATCAGCGAGAGTATGAAAGATCACAAAACGAGCTTGCCGAACTCAAAAAGAAATATACGATAATAACTCTACACTGCGACTACCGAAATTTAATGTAGATTATTTGTTTTTTATTAATTGAAAACGGCGGAAAAAGTTTCGATAAACGATTGTCTTTCGCAGTCCAAAGTTAGTGAAAAAATTTATAGCAAATTGCAAACTAACCTTTATAAAACGGAATTTTCATTGTAAAAGTCGAGCCCTTATCCAACCCTTCACTGTCTGCTTCGATGACCCCGTGATGCAGTTTTACGATATGGTTTGAAATTGTCAATCCTAAACCTAAACCCCCGTAGACACGTGTGCTGGAAGTATCCGCCTGACTAAACCTGTCAAAAATATGTGGTAAAAAATCCGGGCTGATTCCGCGTCCGTCATCCTTGACAGACAAATGAATCTCACCTTCATTTTCAAAAGCCCGCGCTTCTATATTTCCGCCGGAATGCGTAAATTTAATAGCGTTCATCAGTAAATTGTAAATGACCAATTTTATTTTATCTTCGTCTCCGAGAATGTGATGCCCGTTCAACTTATTATCCTTCACAAACTCGATACTTTTCTCGCGCGCGCTGAATTCCATTTCTTCAAAAGTTGTGTCAAACACTCGACAAAAATCAACTTTCTTATCTTCTATGTTGATATTTCCCGATAGAATTTCAGAATAATTGAGCAGTTCCTCGACTAATTTTGTTTGCAGCCGTAAATTTTTTTCAATTTTTTCAATTGCCAATGTTTTTGTGTTTTGCGAAAGATTATCCGTCCTTAAAATTCTAATCCATCCAGCAATAGCATTAAGCGGCGTTCTCAGCTCGTGTGAAACCACCGCGATAAATTCATCTTTGGTTGAATTGGCTTGTTCGGCGGCGAAACGGGCTTTTTGTTCGTTTTCAAGCAAACCCTGTTTTTGGGTTTCTGAATCGAGTAGTTTGATAGCAGTCGTCTGAAGTTTGATTCGAGCCGAAGTTTCCCAATAAGTCATTCCAAACAGCAGAAAACTAAAAATTATCCCGCCCAAAAATATCAGAGGCGTCCACGCGACGCTGGATTGTTCGGTAAAATTAGTCAGAGAATGATATTCAATAATCCATCTTCTGCCTTCGACAACGATTTCCCTCTGTGCCGTGTAATCAGTATCGATTTGATTAACAAAGTTTTTACTTTCACTGTGAATTGTCTGCGAAAGTAAATTCTCGGACTTCGATTCGCCATCATAAATTTTTAAGGAAATATCGGAAGCGGAAGCGGTTTTTTGAATTTCCTGAAGAAATTCATACGCTCCAAAAGGACTGAAAATGTAACCGACTAAATTTTTTCGACGTGCTTCCACTGAATTCGGAATTTCATTGTTTTTGTAAATCGGAAGATAAATAAAAAATCCCGGTTCAGTATTAATTTCATCTTCCGGATTCAAATTTATTTTTCCGGTTGCTGCCGGTTCTCCAGAATCTGCCGCCTTCTCCAGTGCCGCTTTCCGGATTGGCTCGGTTGACATATCAAAACCAATTATCTTTTGATTTTTTTCATTAAAAGGTTCGAGATAAATTGTTGCCGGATAAGAGTCTTTCAACACTTCGGGATAAATCCTAAAGTTCGTATGACCTTCCGCTCTCATCTGCTCTGTTAGTTTATCCAAATCGGTCGACGTGATAATTTTGTTATAACCGATGCCCTGAATGCCCACATAATTCCGCGCCAGATTTAGGCTTTCAACATAATTTGCAAAACTTTTACGATTTAATTCTATTGAAGATTCAACAAATCCTCGCCCACCTTTTAATAAGGCGACATATAAATTTATCTTATTATCGATAGCGGATTGAACTCGGCTGATTGCGTTTGTAAATCTGATTAAATCTTTATTTTTGGCGCTTTTATAAAAATTATAAGTAATTCCGATGGTAATAAATATCGAGACAGCCAAAATCAAATAAGGAAGTTTTAGTATTTCCGTGGGATTATTTGATTTATTAAATAGTTGTGCCACAATCTTACAACCTGAAAATTTTTGGGATTCTTTTCTGTAAATGTAAGTTTCAACTCAAAAATTTACTTCAAAGCTATTTGTTTCATCGTGCAATACTTATGCCGCTTATTTCTACCTTTTTAATCGTACAATCAGCCCAAAAAACGCATTTTGCTTGCTTTATTAAAGTGCGTAAATAGTAATGAATAAATAGTTTGCATTCATTTTCCTATAAAGTTGTTCTAAAACACTGCATAATAAGTAAATTAAAAAGTTGAATTGTAAAAAATTTGATATCTATAATAAGATGATACTTTTAATAAGTCATTTCCGCCCTAAGGCAGTTTTGATTTTGGAAATTTTCGAATTATTGTAGGATTGAATGGAGATAAGAAATGTCAGAAGAAAATAATACTGGAAATAATTTAATCTGGGCGATAACTCTTTTAATTGTTGTCGCGATTATCGCCGGAGCTTTATATTACAGCGGGTTTTTGAATCCGCAAAAAGAAAAAGATGTCAATATTGAAATCAAAGTTCCGGCAACGTCTAACTCGAGGTAATATTTTATAAAAAGCGGAAACGTCCTTTATTAATTTCGATATTAGTTTCAAGGACATTTCCGCTTTTTAAAATCGCTGCCTATCTTTCTTTACACTTTACCCTCCAGATTGTGTCGTTTAATCATCCCGTAGAGTCTCGGACGATACAAACCCAAAAGGTTAGCCGCCGCCTGCTTATTGCCATTTGTTCGTTTCAAAGCCGCCAAAACAACGCTGTTTTCGAGGGAATTAAAGACATCGCTCTGCTCCGCTCCATCTTTCGGCTCGGTTAAATTTCCAACAATAAATTTGCCGACTTCATCAAATAATTTTTCGCCTGATAAATTACCGTTATTTAACAAACCGTTTTCACTTGCTTCGTTGGAAACTCCGTTTTGCGGCAGCTCCTTTCCGGAATTTTCACCGTTGCTTTTCACTGAAATATTTGCCAGAGAAATAGAACTGGTAAAGTTTTTTGGTATATTTAATTCATCAATTTTTCCATTTTTACTAAGCAAAACACCTCTTTCGATATTGTGCTGAAGTTCACGGACATTGCCCCGCCAATTATAATTTAGCATCTGGTCAAACGCTTTTTGGGAAAATTCGCAAGCTGAGCGTTTATATTTTTCGGCGTAAATTTGCAGAAAATGTTCGGCAAGCATCGGTACGTCTTCCATTCTCTCCCGCAGCGGCGGAATTTTAATTTCGATAGTATTGATGCGGTAATATAAATCTTCTCGTAACGCGGCATCCTGAATAGCTTCGAACGGATTTCTGTTGGTCGAGGAAATCAATCTGAAATCAACTTCCTGAGGTTTTTCGCTGCCAACCCGGTAATAAACACGCTCCTGCAAAACACGCAGTAGTTTTGGCTGAAGTTCGAGAGGCATCTCACCGATTTCATCAAGCAGAAGACTTCCGCCATTCGCCTGTCCGAGAAACCCGGCTTTATCTGCGGTCGCCCCCGTAAAAGCGCCTTTAGTATGACCGAAAAGTTGCGACTCTATCAGCTCTTTTGGCAAAGCGGAGCAATTTAATTTTACAAAAGGTTTTTTTGAGCGGTGACTTTTATAGTGGATGGCATTGGCAACAACTTCTTTTCCGGTTCCTGATTCGCCAAGAATAAATATGTTCGCGTCCGATTCGGCAACGCTGTCGATTATTTCAAAAATATCCTGCATTGAACGGCTGCCGCCGATAATGCCTTCGTAAGAAGCTCGGCTGGTAAGCTTTCCGCGTAGTTCGCGGATTTCCGCCGTCTGCTGTTTGCGCTCAACTGCTTTATTTATTAAAACAAGTAATTCTTCAAACTCAATGGGTTTTTCAACATAGTAAAACGCGCCTGCTTTGGTCGCTTCGATGGCTTTTTCGGTCGAGCCAAAACCGGTTATCATAATAATTTCGGTGTCCGGCAAAACCTGCTTACACTTACTCACCATCTCAATGCCGTCAATGTCCGGTAAATTTAAGTCAGTGAGAATAATGTCAAATTCCTGCTTCTCAACAAATTCTAAGCCTTTCGCGCCGCAGTCAGCCGCCGTTACTTCAAAACCTTCCGACTTAAGCTGAAATCTCATCATCTCTAAAGTCGAAACATCATCATCAATCACCAATGCTTGATTAGCCATATCTTACACAAACCCAGGATACTTTCACCGAAAATTGTCGCCTAAAATTTTATTTTAATTGTATCAAAAATAAACAGATTAAAAAAATTTAGCCCGCGCATATTAATCGTAAAATTTAATATGCGCGGGCTAAATTTTTGACAAGTTTGTTGTCTTTCTGAAACTATAAATTGCAGGAAGCATCTGATTTGAACAAGTTTTCACAGTGCTTCCTATGTATTAGTTTGATACTAACAAAACGGGAAAATCAGTTTCTTTATTTTTATTTCTTTAAGCTGATGTTTAACAATACTTTAAATGTTTGGCACACGAATTGACAAGAGACTCGTATAGACGGGTGCTGATAAGCATAAAACTTGAGAAGGAGAAACAAATTATGATAGAAACTATAATTTTAGTTTTAGTAGTTTTATGGCTATTAGGATCTATTTTCGGCATAGCAAGTTTTTATATACATTTGTTATTGATTGTTGCCTTGGCAGTTCTTGTTGTAAGATTCATTTCTGGCAGAAAAAGTGTATAACTAATTTGCTTAATCTAACTGTAATGGACTTCTATATTATTTGTGTTCATCAAGTTTGCAGATAAACCTCGATTCTATTTTTAGGAATCGAGGTTTTTCAAATTTTTACGCACAGAATATTTTTGATACTCCCATTACCCGAATTGCCGAATGACATTAAATGGAGCAGTAAATGGCGTATAACTTTGATTCTCTAACTCAAGATATTTTTGATAATGTGTTTTTGTTTTTTGGTACATTAACACCTGAAGGATTTGTTTTGGATCTTACCGGAGAGATATTTAAAAAGTCCAACATTGATCCGCAATTGCTTATCGGTCAAAGATTTTCTGAAACAGTTTATTGGCAATCATCTGAGTTAACCTCAAACATTCTAAGTCAAGCAATCAATACCGCGGCGAGAGGTGAAAAATCTGAAACATTATTAGATTTTAGAGTTAGCTCTAAAGAAAAATTGACAATTAGTTTTTATTTACATCCCTCATTTGATGAAGGCAAAAACCTTCAATATATTTTCTTCTGCGCCAAAGACTTCCCTGAACAGCAAAAGGAAATTGAATATTATAAAACTCGAAGCGACCAGCTGCTGACGGCGTCAAACACCGCGGAAATTGGATTGTGGTATTGGGATTTAGTTGAGAATAATATATTTGCGACGCCAAAATGCAATGAAATTTTTGAACTGACGCCAGAGGATCAATTTATGCCGCAAACATTTTTGAGCACTATCCATCCGCAGGATCGCCAGAATGTTGAACTTATTTTGAATGAATCGCAGGCAACCGGTAAAGAATATGAAATAGAGTTTCGCATTATTTATTCGGACGGTCAGATTCACTGGATCGCCGCCCGCGGAAAATCATTCCTGGACGACGAAGGCAATCCGAAAAATTTGTCGGGAGTAGTGCGAAAAATCACCGAAAAGAAAACAGCCAGCGAAGAACTTTCAAAAATTTACGCACTTGAAAAAAAGGCGCGTGACGAAGCTGAAGAAGCCAATCGTGCCAAAGATTTTTTTCTTGCCGTTGTCTCACACGAACTGCGTTCACCGCTCAACTCAATTTTGGGTTGGGCAAAAATTTTGCTGACCAAAGAAGTTGACGAAGCGACAAAAATAAACGCGCTTCAGACAATTGAAAAGAGCGCTCGCTCACAAGCCAAGCTGATTGAAGATTTAATTGATTCGTCAAGAGTCGCTTCAGGCAAGCTGCGTCTCGAGTTGCGCCCCGTAAACCTTTACGACATTATCAAAACCGTCTATAACTCGCAGCAGCCGGCGGCAGAAGCAAAAAAGATTTCTTTGGATTTTTCCGCGAATTCGGAGAATGTTCAGGTGTTCGGCGATTCGATGCGTCTCCAGCAGGTTTTTACAAACTTACTTTCAAATGCCTTAAAATTCACGCCCGAAAATGGCGCTATTGAATTAAATATAGAAACCGGTGATGATTCCGTAAAAATTGCCGTCAGGGATGACGGGCAAGGAATCAGACCAGATATTCTTCCAAATATTTTCGCGCAGTTTCAACAAGGCGATCAAAACAGCGCGCATGACCGGAGCGGACTCGGACTCGGACTTTCAATTGTCAAGATTCTGACTGAAAAACATAACGGAATAATAACGGCAACAAGCGAAGGGATTAACCGCGGATCAACTTTTACGGTAGTCCTGCCATTATGCGGCGTTGCCGACGAGACAGAAAATCAAACTCCTGATGACATTCAAAGTGAAAGTAAGCCGCTCGCCGGATTAAAAATTTTAATTGTTGAAGATGATCAGGATTCACGCGAAGTTCTGCAACTTTTTCTTGAACAAAGCGGCGCAGAGGTGCAGAGTGCGGAATCGGCGGCTGAAGCGATAAATTTGCTGGGCGAATCTACTTCAAATTTGCCCGACGCGATTGTTTCGGATTTAGCGATGCCAGGGGAAGACGGTTATTCTTTAATTGGACGCATTCGAGAATTTTCTGCTGAAAAGGGAGGAAATATTCCGGCGCTCGCTCTCAGCGCTTTTGCTTCGAGCGATAATAAACAACGTGCCTTTAACGCCGGTTTTCAAAAGTATCACACAAAACCTTTCGAGCCGGATGGAATCATTGAAGACATTAGGCAGATTTTAGATAAATGATACGCTTCAAAAATCAGGAAAGACGTAAAACTTAAACTTCTATGTCCTTCCTCTCTACCTGCCTAATTTCCAAGAACGTCAGCTTTTCTAACTAAATCTAAAAAGTCTCTACGGTAATTTTTCAAATCGCTGCCCAAAGAATTTTGCGCAAGTTGGTTAATCTTTTTGTAATTTACGTTTCCTTTATAACGTGAATCGCGCAAAATTAAGCCAAATCCGGCTACCGCCGAAGCGAAGCGCAAATTAGCAGATGCATTTTCGATTGAATTTTCTTCGTCCAGCAAACCTTGTGTAAGCAATTTACTCTCAGAGTAGTTCGGTTCTTTGTAGCGAAGTCTAACTGTTAAAAGCTCGTCGCTGAAATTTGATTGGCTTACCTCTGTTTTTGAATATTTCAAATCGATGCCGTCACTCTCAACTGTTTGTCCGGCTGGCACAATCTCATAAAGTGCGGTTACCGAATGACCTGCGCCGATGTCGCCCGCGTCTTTTCGATCGTCTTTAAAATCTCTATTTGCCAGAAGTCGGTTTTCATAACCGATCAGGCGGTAACCGGCAATTTTTGCCGGATTAAATTCAACTTGAATTTTCACATCTTTCGCAATCGTCAGAAGCGTTCCTGCCGCCTGTCCGCCAAGAGCCTTTCGCGCCTCGGCTTGAGAATCGATATAAGCATAGTTTCCGTTACCTTTATCGGCAAGCTTTTCCATCATCAAATCGTTTGTGTTGCCCGTTCCGAATCCGAGAACCGACAGAAAAATTCCGCTTTGTCGTTTGGCTTCGATCAGTCGAACAAGTTCATCGTCACTTTGCAAACCGACATTGAAATCACCATCGGTTGCCAAGACGACGCGATTATTACCATCCGGCAAAAAATTGTCGAGCGCGACTTTATAAGCGAGATGAATTCCTTCTCCGCCGTTGGTTGAACTGCCTGCCTCAAGATTGTCGAGCGAATCTAAAATCTTTTGTTCGTCGCGGGTCGATGGCAGAACTAAACCGCTTTTTCCCGCATACACGACAATTGCCACGCGGTCTTTTGGCGACAATTGCCATGCTAAAAATTTCAATCCCTGCTTTACGAGCGGCAGACGGTCAGCCTGGTTCATTGAACCGGAAACATCAACCAGAAATACCAAATTGGACGGCGGGGCATCTTCGAGAGAAACTTTTCTGCCCTGCAGACCGATCGAAACAATTTTATTTTTTGAGTTCCAGGCGCACGCCGCAACTTCCGTATTAACAGAAAAAGGCAAATCACCGATGGGCTGCGGGTAATCGTATTCAAAATAATTGATCAGTTCTTCGATGCGAACGGCGTTTTTCGGCGGCATCTGCCCGTGATTCAAATAACGGCGGACATTTGAATAAGAAGCCGTATCAACGTCAACCGAAAAAGTCGAAAGCGGAGCGCGGGAGGTTTCGAGAAACGGATTTTCGTCAATTTCCGCATATCGCTCGCCGCTTGTTTGATCAAAATCGTCAACTTTCTTCAATTCCGTCGATGTCGTCGAAGAGTTTGACGACATCATCATATTTGAATTTGACGAATACGTCAGACTCGGTTCGGACGCAACTTCGGTGTTTGTGCTTCCCGTGGTGCAAGCGGAAAATATCAGCGAAGCAATAAATAAAAAAATTGAATACTTTTTCATAGAAAAAATTCCTCCAATAAAAATGCAAGTTTGCCTTTGTAAATCTTCGTAACTTGCCAGGAAGAACGAAGCTCAAAAACAGACTTGCAAAAAATTTATTGTTTTTTCTATCCGAAGTATTTTTTCGTCAAGCTATTTTATCTGCCTGAATCAATCAAAACCGGAGCAGCTTTTGCAGGGTCAAATTTCGGTTGGAAATTATTGCGCATTTGAGGTAAACAACCAGATTCAGCAATCAAATAAAGATTTTCGTAGGAATTAAGATTATCTAAAGTTGAGTAGGAAGCTGTAACTTCTATGTCTTCAAGTCGCTTGACCGCATCTGCGGTTTGCATATTCATCTTCCCTTCTATTTTACTACCGCGCCCGTTTACCAGAAATTGCTCGGAAGCGATGTATCGTGTTCCTTGTTCGTCTTTGACAAAGAAATGCAAAACAGTTGGAGCAGACATATCGACCATCTCCAACTTCAAACTGATTTGCTCAGTCTGCAAATTTAAGACCGCCTGGCTAACTTTTGGCGAATCAAAATTTGATTTCCTCAAATCCTTTTTCATTTTCCAACATGATGTTGCTGGTGAATAAGTTTTGAAATAGTTCGGAGCGGGAACTTCATCTACTCTAACAACATTAAACATTGCGTAACCGAAAGCCGATGTTCCGACAATTAAACTAAAAAGCACGAAACCAAAAAGATGTTTTTTCATAAAGCAAATCTCCTTTTTTATAACCGTTAGAATGATTTTAACTAAATTTCTTGCATATTTACAAGCAAATTTTTCGATATTTCCATATTTAATAATTTTATCAAAATCTGGCTTCGGTTAATTGTTCATTTTGAACACCAAATTTTTGTGTCAAACGCGGATAAGTTTCGTTTTCGGCTTCAAAATGTTCAATATCCAAAATCATTTCGGCTTCGGCAATCGCCATCACAGAGCCTTCAATTTCCATATATTGCCCGAATGGGAGTTCGTCGAGGACAACTTCGACCGCTCGAAATTTCCAGGTATGACGACGTTTTTCATAAACCAGAGCTTTTTCAAATCCGAGGCTTTCGATAATCTTTTCCAGTTCTCCGCCCTTTTCGACTTTCGTTTCGTACTCAGTCTGCTGTTTGATGCCGGAATCGTTTGAAATTCGCTGTTTAAAAGTCAAAATGGTTTTGTCGCCGATTTTTCTGACGCGCAAAACGGCGCTTTTTTCGTCTAAAACTCCACCGCGATACAAAGTATTTTCTTCAAAATCTTCACCGATATATTTTGCTCCAAATTCCTTCAAACTCTCCAGAACTTGTCTGCGCTGTGCAGT
>JACCRD010000180.1 GCA_013813755.1 Acidobacteriota bacterium
TGATTTGCTTTCTTTGAAGCGGCAGGCTTTTTACTGCCTTCGAGTTTTTGCTTTTCTGTTGATCGGGCAGAGCCAAAGTTTTCACTCATTTTGCCGTTGCTCCTTGGGAATTAACGTTTCGCCGCTAATTCCCGCACACTGTCGACCAATTCAATAACCGCCATTTCAGTATTATCGCCAACTCGCCGACCAAGTTTGATTATTCGCGTATAACCGCCGTTTCGGTCTTTGTAGCGTGTGCCGAGTTCACCGAACAATCGCTGTAACGCTTTGACACCGGCGGTTCTTTCGATTTTTTCTTTTGGTGTTCCTTTTGCTCCGCGAAAACGACTTTGCTGATTTTTAAAAGTGTGATTTCCGGCGTGGAAAAATCCGGCGGCTTGGCGCCTGAGATGAACTGCGTGAATTTTTGTATCGTCACCGCTCAGGTGCTGCGCTTTACAAGCCAATGTAATGGCTTTTTCAACAAACGGACGAAGCTCTTTCGCTTTCGGAACGGTTGTTATAATATATTCCTTCTCCGCAATAATTAAAGAAGTCGCCAAAATTGCGTAACATCGAAATTCGATGCTCCGTCGTTCTGCCTAATTTGCGATGTGCTTTTAAATGTCTCATAATAGTGGTAACTATTAAATGGTAAATAGCATGTGAAAAATCGAAACTTTTCACTTAGCACTTACCATTTACTGTTAGTTTTAATCTAAATCGCGTCCGCCCGATCCCGGAATCGGGTTTCCCTGTTCGTCAAAATCCATTCCAAAATCAAGTCCCATACCGTGGAGCATATCTTTGATTTCCGTCAAAGACTTTTTACCAAAATTTTTCGTATGGAGCATATCTCTTTCGCTTCGATGAATTAAATCTCTGATCGAGCGAATATCTGCGTTTTTCAAACAATTGTACGAGCGTACGGACAGTTCAAGCTCTTCGACATTACGGTCGAGCAAATCGTTTCGAAGAAGCGGCGGACGAGCGATGTCTTCATATTTGAATTCAGTTTCTTCTTCTTCAAAATTAATGAATATCGACATATGATCTTTGACGAGTTTAGCCGCCAGACCGATTGAATCATCCGGCTTAACCGACCCGTCAGTCCACACTTCAATAATCAACTTGTCAAATTCTGTGTTTGAACCCTGCCTGGTTTTATCAACTGTGTAATTAACCTTTTTAATCGGCGTATGAACCGAATCAATCGGAATATACCCAACCGAAAGATCTTCATCATTATTGAATTCGGCGGAAACATATCCGCGCCCGCTTTTAAGGCGCATTTCAATTACCAGTTCATCATTCGAACTAATCGTCGCGATATGAATATCTTTGTCTAAAACCTCAACGTCGCCATCTGCCTCAATATCAGCGCTGGTTACTTCGCCTACACCTTTTTTGCGGATCGTCAAAGTCTTAAAGCCTTCAGCATGCAATTTGAACGGAATTTGTTTGACATTCAAAATAACATCGGTCGCGTCTTCAACCACGCCTTTAATCGAAGAAAATTCGTGTTCAACTCCTTCTATTTTAACTGCCGTAATTGCCGCACCTTCAATCGATGAAAGAAGCGCGCGTCTCAATGAGTTACCGATTGTTGTGCCAAATCCGCGCTCAAATGGCTGCGCGTAAAATTTTCCGTATCGTTCGGTTAAAGTTTCCGATTCGACATTTAAGCGATTCGGTATTTGGAAATCTGTCCAATGATTATTTTGTGTCATATGCTGTCTTTTTGAAAAAACTCTTTTTTAAAAACAAAGGACAACCGCCGAACAAAGAATGTTTTTCAACAGATACATTCTTTGTTCGGGGCATTTTAAAACTACTTGCTGTAAAGTTCAACGATTAACTGCTCATTAATGTTGGCATCGACGTCATCGCGTTTCGGCAGAGCTAAAATTGAGACGCTGAAATCCTGCGCGTTCGACGAAATCCAGTTTGGACGACCGCGACCGCCGGAAGTATTCCACGCGCCTTCGACGTGAACATTTCTGATAGTTTTGTTTTTTACGGTTACCACATCGCCGACTTTTACCTGAAAAGAAGGAATATCAACTTTACGTCCGTTGACTTCGATGTGCCCGTGATTAACGAGTTGACGAGCCTGTCGCCGGGAGGTTGAAAAACCTGCTCGGTATGAGACATTGTCGAGACGACGTTCAAGTAAAAAAAGCAAGTTTTCGCCGGTAATACCTTTCTGGCGCGAAGCTTTTTCGAAATAATTACGAAACTGTTTTTCAAGCACAAAATAAATGCGTTTGACTTTCTGTTTTTCTCGAAGCTGCTGTCCGTAACCGGCTAAAGCCTTGCGCCGCGCGGTTGCGCCGTGCATTCCCGGCGGCTGCGTTCCACGTTTTTCAATTGCGCACATCGGCTTAAAACACCGGTCGCCTTTTAAAAATAACTTTCCACCTTCCCGGCGGCACAGACGGCACACCGCATCTCTATATCTAGCCATAATATTTTTGTTGCTTCCAACCAATTGCAATTTTGGATTTCAGATTTTGGATTGTTTTCAAATCCAATTTTCACAGAACTAAAACAAAAATGCGTAATTGTTGATGGAAAAGTTTACAGGTAATTTTTCTACCCTTCATCCTTTTGATAATTTAATTAAAATAAAAAACCAATTTCAGATTTCCAATCCAAAATCCAGAACTGTTCAAACTCTTCGGCGCTTCGGCGGACGACATCCGTTATGCGGAATCGGCGTTGTATCACGAATTGAATTGACGCGAATTCCGGCTTGATTAATCGCGCGAATAGCTGATTCACGACCGCCGCCCGGACCTTTGACTCTCACTTCAACTTCACGCATTCCGACTTCCGTCGCTTTGCGAGCCGCTTCTGAAGCAGCCTGCTGGGCGGCAAACGGGGTTCCTTTACGCGAGCCTCTAAAGCCGCGCGCACCCGAAGAAGATTGAGACACAAGATTTCCCTGTGTGTCCGTGATAGAAATCATTGTGTTGTTAAATGATGCCGCGATAAAAACAATTCCGACCGGAATGTTTTTTCTTTCTTTCTTTCGAAATGTTTTCTTTTTTGGTGCTGCTTTTGCCATAATTCAGTTATTAGACAACAGTTGTCAGTCAGCAATTTTTTGTTAACTGATAACTGTTATTATTTCTTGCCTGGCGCCTTTTTCTTTGCGACGGCGGCTTTACGCGGACCTTTTCTGGTGCGCGCATTGGTACTTGTTCGCTGACCGCGCACCGGCAGACCGCGCCTGTGACGCAGACCGCGATAGCAGCCAATATCCATTAGACGTTTAACATCCATCTGAACACGCTTACGTAAATCGCCTTCGATATTGCCCTGCGCGTCAAGAATTGTACGAATTTGCGTTAATTCATCTTCGCTTAATTCTCTGATTTTTGCATCAACGCTAATCGAAGCTTCATTAAGAATAGCGGTGGCGCGCGGTTTGCCGATACCGTAAATATAGGTCAATCCAATCTGCGCTCTTTTATTCGGCGGTAAATCTACTCCTGCTACACGAGCCATATTTTCTCCTAACTTTAGTTTTTAGAGCCTTGAATCCGGAGTATAAAAATCAGTATAACCTTATTATGCTAATTCAAAATCCAAAATCCAAAATCGATCTATCCTTGTCTTTGTTTATGTTTCGGATTTTCACAAATTACACGCACAATTCCTTTGCGGTGTATAACTTTACATTTATCACAAATCTTTTTTACTGAAGGACGAACTTTCATAATATTTTCCTCGCTGTCGGTTTTAAAAGCTACACTTCAAATTGCTTTTATTTATACCGGTAAGTTATCCGCCCGCGATTCAGATCGTATGGCGAAAGCTCAACCAAAACCTTATCACCCGGCAAAATACGGATAAAATTTTTGCGCATTTTACCCGATATGTGCGCCAGAACCTGGTGCTGATTATTTTCTAGTTCAACTTTAAACATTGCATTTGGCAATGTTTCAAGAACGGTCGCCGTTACTTCTATCGCTTCTTCTTTTGACATAATTACAGAGTCAAACTCGTTCGAGTCGGCAAACTGCTAATGTTAGCGGTTTATTCTTAAATTTTCAAGCTAGGCGGCAGCTAATTCCATTTTTGGTTTAGATAAAGCGGCTTTTTGCTTTTTTGTTAAAGTCAGAATTTCAGGACCCACGGCTGTAATTGCTACTGTATGCTCGCAGTGCGCGCTTGGCTTGCCGTCGGATGTGACGACTGTCCACTTATCCTTTAATGTTTTTGTTTCATATGTGCCGAGATTAAGCATCGGTTCAATTGCAAAAACATAACCGGCGCGAATTTTTTCTTTTGTTCCGGGTCTGCCATAATTCGGGATTTGCGGAGATTCATGCAGACTGCGCCCGATTCCGTGACCTGTGTAATTTCGCACAATTCCGTATCCAAATTTCTCCGCATGTTCCTGAACTGCCCAACCGATGTCGCCAACCCGTCTGTTTGGGAAGCACTGGGCGATTCCTTTAACCAAACATTGTTCGGTAACTTCGATCAAATGCTTTATTTCATCGGCAATTTCTCCAACCGCGACAGTTGTCGCCGTATCACCGACAAATCCGTTTAAGGTTGCCGCCATATCAAGCGAAATAATATCGCCGCTTTTCAGAGGCGAAGCGTTTGAAAACCCGTGAACAACCTGCTCATTAACCGAAGCGCAGATGGCAAAAGGAAACGGAGTCATTCCCGTCGGCTTGTAACCGACAAATGTGGGGATCGCTCCCGCGTCTCGCATCATTTTTTCGGCAGTTGTATTCAACTCAAGCGTTGAAATACCGGGCTTAACCATCAAACGTAAAGTTTCCCGAACCTCGGCGATTAGTTCCCCAACCTCACGCATTCGGTCTAAATCTTTACTTGTTTTGGCGATGATCATCGTGTGTTTTTACAAAAAATCCGTTGGCGTATTTTTCTATTCGAGAGAATTTTGCGAGCATCAAATGCTTTTTCCCTATTTCAAAGACGCAAATTAAATGTTATACGGTCAGTAAACTACTTCACGAATTGTTCAAATCAGTTTTTCCAGCTGCCCGTAAATAGTCTCGGAATCAACCGTTCCATCAACTTTTTTCAGGCGTTCCGTATTTTCGTAATAATCCAGCAAAGGTTTCGTTTGCTCTTCATATGTGGCAAGACGAACTTTTGCTTTTTCTTCCGTGTCATCGGCGCGTTGTTCCAATTGTTCCGCGGGGTGCAAATCGCAGAAGTTTTCCTTAATCGGCGGTTTAAAGTAGATGTTATAAATTTCCCCGCAAACCGAAAATTTTCTGCGCACCGTCATTCTTTTCTATATATTTTCGAGCGGCACATCAATCAAAAT
>JACCRD010000084.1 GCA_013813755.1 Acidobacteriota bacterium
GTCGAAGGTCTCGACGTGATGCCGCGTTACGATGTTGAACTCGCCAGCGGAATTGACAAAGGACCCGAAGGCGAGCTTTTAACCCGCGCTGAAAAGACAACGCGCCTCACCGTTGTCCCAGAAATGGTGCGCAGCGTTAAACCAATTGCCGATTTTGTAGCACTGCGGAAATTATATCGTTTAATCCGTCAGGGAAATTACGAAATAATTCATACTCACTCGTGGAAAGCGAGCATTCTGGGAAGAATCGCCGCCTGGTGGGCGGGAACGCCGATTGTCGTCCACACGCTTCACGGTTTGACATTTCACGATTACCAACCGTGGCTGGTTAACCGCGCGATTCGACTGTCCGAAAAAATTTGCGCGCCGATGACCGATCATTACATCAGCGTTTCTGATATTACAACTGAAAAAGCTCTTGCTGCCAATATTGATCGACCCGATAAATTTACGACCATTTACAGCGGAATGGAGCTTGATTGGTTTTTGAACTGTCAAGCAGACCCGCAGGAGATTCGGCGAGAACTTGGTATTCCTCTCGACGCTCCGGTAGTCGGGAAAATAGCTCGTCTCGCGCCGCAGAAGAATCACGATGAGCTGCTCAAAGCCGCGCCCGAAATTGTCCGCCGTCACCCCAATGTTCGTTTTCTGCTGATTGGCAACGGTGTTTTGTATGACCAGATACTCGAACAAGTGCGACAGATGGGGATTGCGGAAAATTTTGTGTTTGCCGGATTAATTGACCGTGAACGCATTCCGGAGATGATTGCGGCGATGGACATTGTCGCGCACACCGGTTTGTGGGAAGGGCTGCCGCGAGTTTTACCGCAGGCGATGGCGATGGGCAAGCCTTGTGTCTCGTTCAATACTGACGGAACACCGGAAGTTTTAATTTCCGGTAAAAACGGTTATATGATCGAACGACACGATACCGCCGGACTGACCGACGCTATTTCAAAATTGATCGCAGACCCTGAACTGCGACTTAAAATGGGCGCGGCTGGCAGAAAACACGTTGACCCGATGTTTCGCGCCGAGACAATGGTCGAGGAAATTGCCGATGTTTACGAAAAGCTTTTAAAAACTCATTCTCAAAAAATTGAGAAGTTTGGCAAGAAGCACTAAAGCTCTACTGATAAGAAACTTTGTTCAATTAAATTATAATAAAGCTGGAATACTTTCAGAAAATACAGACAATCGTCTTGATTTAACATAAAATTAAAATTTATGCTATAAATCTAAAACTCTTTCTGATTTAACCTGAAACTCTGTCAACCGCACCAAAGATAGGTTTGTAAATATGTTCCAAAATCTATCAATTTATCTGATTGCAATAATTAGTATTGTCGTCGCTGCCGCTTCAACTTTTTTTGTGCGGGAATATGCGCGAAGCCGTGGCATCGTCGACGCGCCAAAATCCGACCGCTGGCACAAAAAGCCGACGGCGATGCTCGGCGGAGTCGCGATTTTTTTGACTACCGCGCTGATGTATCTGTTTTTCGTGCCGCAGACTCTGCAATCAGTAGTCATTTTAGCGGGCAGTTCATTTCTTTTTATTGTCGGTTTAGTGGACGACATTCTGCACATCAAGCCGTATCAGAAACTTATCGGACAATTTATCGGAGTTGGGATTGTAGTCAGTTACGGTTTGGTTTTGCAATGGACGGATTCGGATATTCTCAACATCGGGATTACCGCGTTTTGGCTGATCGGAATAACAAATGCCATCAATCTGCTTGATAATATGGACGGCTTGGCGGCAGGCATCGCCGCTATCGCCGCCTTTTCCTTAGCCGCCGGCTTTGCCGCCAGCGGGCAAACCAATGAACTCATCTTAATTTCGGTTTTTATCGGCGCGCTAATCGGTTTTTTAGTTTTTAATTTTAATCCGGCTTCAATTTTTATGGGCGATTGCGGCTCGATGTTTGTCGGATTTTTTCTTGCCAGTTCCGTCTTGTTAACGGAAGTCGGCGGGCGTTCGCGCGGGGTGGTGTCAATTTTGGCAGTTCCCGCTTTGATTCTTTTCGTGCCGATTTTTGATACGACTTTTGTTACTATTTTGAGAAAAATCTGGGGGCGCAAAGCATCGATGGGCGGGCGCGATCACACATCACACCGGCTGGTCGCGCTCGGGCTTTCTGAACGCAACGCGGTACTGATGCTGTATGCACTGGCGGTACTGGCGGGCGTGATTTCTTTGTTGGTCCGCGAACTCCAACCGACGCAGAGTATCGCTTTGATTGCAATTTTTGTGTTGATTTTGACGATTATTGGTGTCTATTTGTCGAAGGTGAAGGTCTACGCAGAACAAGAAGAAGAGCTGGCTTTGCAGAATCACGCGGCTTTTGGTTTTTTGCTTAATCTTTCGCATAAACGCCGCGTTTTTGAAGTTTCTTTAGACGCGATTTTAATTGCTCTTGCTTACTATGGTTCATACATCTTAATTTTCGGCTCTTTTGAAAAAAGCGAAAATTGGTCGCTTTTTATCAAATCTTTGCCGATTTTGATAGTCTTAAAACTTTTCGCGTTTCTTCTGGTCGGCGTTTACCGCGGAATATGGCGATACACGAGTCTGCGAGATTTAGTTACCTTTGCCAAAGCAGTTGCGCTTGGCTCGATTCTGAGTATTTTGGCGCTTTTGTTTTTTTACCGTTTTCAGTTTTTTTCACGGGCAGTTTTTATAACCGAGGCAATGATTTTGTTTTTCGCGCTTTCGTCAAGCCGTTTAGCGTTTCGCCTCTTCCGCCAGCTTTTACCGATGCCCGTTTCATCAGAAGGTCGCCGGGTATTAATCTACGGCGCGGGCGATGGCGGTGAAATGATTCTGCGCGAATTGAAAAACAACCCGGATTGGAATTATAAACCGATCGGCTTTGTTGACGACGACCCGTTAAAAAAGGATAAACTAATTCACGGATTGCGAGTTTTTGGTGGAAACGGTTCGCTAAAATCAATGTGCCGCGAAAAAGAAGTTGAGGAAATCTTAATTTCCTTTCGCAAAATTTCGCCCGAAAAACTTAAAGTCGTACGGGAAATTTGTCGGGAAGCAGACGTTTCGCTGAAGCGGGCGTTAGTGAAAATTGAACCGGTTGACTTTGATTAACTGTCAAAATTTCTTTAATGGCGATAAAATCATTCAAAATTGAAACGCTCCAGAAAAGAATTTTTCTGTTCGCCGGCGCGCTCGCTTGTCTGATAATCGCTTTTTTCTTTGTCAAATGGTGCATCGCCAATGCGCTTGCAAGTCAGGCTGACACTAAAGAGCTGGCGGCTTTTGCAGTCTCCGCGGCGCCGAGCGACCCGCAAACTCATTATGTCTTAGCCGTTTTGAGCGGTCAGGCTTTTCTTCCGGAAGAATTATCGAAGTCCTTAACCGAATTTGAACAGGCAACCGCGCTCGCGCCGAATGATTATCGTTTTTGGCTGGATCTCGGAAAAGCGCGGGAACGCAGCGGTGACGTAGGTGGAGCAGAACTGGCGCTCAAAAAGTCACTGGAATTAGCACCGAATTACGCGCAGGTTCGGTGGACGCTCGGAAACATTCTGCTCCGGCAGGGCAAAACAGGTGAAGCGTTTGTCGAACTTCGCAAAGCCAGCGATGCAAACAAAAGTTTTATCAATCCGGCAATTTTAGTCGCTTGGCAGATTTTCGAGGGCGATCTCGTCCAAATCAAACAAAACCTCGATGACGCGCCGCAAACAAATTCTGCGCTGGCTGTATTTTTGGCGAAACAAAAACGTTTTGAAGAGGCGCTGGAGGTATGGAGCGCGATCCCTCTGGAAGACAGAAAAATAACTTTTAAAGACGCGCGCGCCGAACTTTTAAGAGAAATGCTCGCGGGGAAAAAATATCGCAACGCGCTGAAAATTCAGGAACAGGCGGGTGAAACCGATACTTTTACCCAGGGGAAAATTTCCAACGGCGGTTTTGAAACGAATGTCAAAACCAAAGAAGCAAGCGTTTTCGAATGGCAAATCAGTGAAGGTCTGCAGCCGCAGATCGGTTTTGACGATAAGGAAAAACACAGCGGAAATAAAAGTCTGGTGTTTATTTTTAATTCGAACGACGGCAAAGAATTTCGTCCGGTTTCACAAATCATCGCTATCGAGAGCGGAAAAAAATATTCGTTTGAAGCATTTTACAAGTCTGATTTAAAGACTGCCGCGACCCTTAGGTGGGAAATTATCGATGCTTCGGACGGGAAAATTTTAGCCGCTACAGAACCTGTTTCAAAAAATTCTGAATGGACGATTATGAAGGCGGAATTTAGTGCGCCGGAAAATGTTGAGGCAGTTACGCTGCAGCTTGTGCGTGAGACCTGCAAATCACTGATTTGCCCGATTTCAGGCAAAGTTTGGTTTGATGATTTTTCATTAAATTAGCAAAAACGTTTGATTAAAATTGCCACCAATATTTTCTTTCGCAAGATAAATACACAAACGAATAGGTCTTATAAACAGAATAGATGCCGGCAAATAAAATTAAAATAAAAACTTTTAAGCCGTTGAAAGAAAACTCGGAGAGCGAAAAAAAATCGCTTTTGAGCAGAATCGTTTTTGTTTTGCTGTGCGCGATGCTCGTTTTTTCAACCGTTGTATTTGGCGCGGTTGATATTTGGGCTCTGGGTGCGCTCTCCGCTTTTGCCGGTTTAATTTCAATTTTATGGCTGGCTGATGCCGCGCTTAAAAAAGAATTTCACTTTAGCGCGAACAAAATCCAGCTTCCGCTTTTCGGCTTGATTTTGATTGGGCTGATTCAACTTCTGCCGCTGCGCAGCTTGGATATATCAAGTGCTTTGCTCGATATTCCCGCCGCCGGTTCGCTTTCACTTTCAGCTTATTCAACCCGTTTCGCCATTGTTCAGTTAATCGTTTATTTTGTTTTTCTGGCGGCTTCTTTAACTTTTATCAACAGCCCGAAACGCCAAAAATATATTGTTTTAACCATTATAATCTTCGGGTCATTAATGGCAATTTACGGAATTTTGCAGCGTTTGGCTAATATCGAAGGTATCTACGGTGCGCGCTTTCCGGAACAAGCTGTTTCGTTTGCATCATTTGTCAATGGACATCATTTTGCCGCGTTTATGGAGATGACCGTCGGTTTGACGCTCGGTCTTCTTTTCGGGGAAGCGACGAAAAAAGACAAACGATTGCTGCTCGTTATTGCCTCCATAATAATGGGTATGGCGATTGTTTTTACGAGTTCGCGTGGCGGAATGATAGCTTTGTTAAGCGTTATAAGTTTTATCGTCGTTGCAAATTTACTCAAAAAACCATCTACGGAAATTGATTCTGAATCAGTGGGCAAAAGAGATTTCCGCCGCAAGTTCACTTTTGTAGCTTGTGGTTTAGCTTTAATTGTCAGTTTGTTTGGCGCCGTAATATTTCTCGGCGGCGACGAATCGTTGATGCGCGGTGTCGGTTTACAAAATAATCAGGATGACTTAAGCAACGGCAGAATACATTTTTGGCAGGTTGCGTGGCGAATATTTCTTGATTATCCGATTTTAGGCTCGGGACTTGACTCGTTTGGCACAGTTTTTACGCGGTATGATACCTGGAACGGTTATTATCGTGTTGAACAAGCCCACAACGATTATTTGCAAATTTTGGCAGATGCCGGAGTCGTCGGCTTTGCGTGTGTCGCGGCGTTTATTTACTTACTTTTCAAACAAAGCTTCGAAGTTATCACAAAAGCGAACGACAGTTTTCAGCAAAACGTCGCGGTTGGCGCTCTGGCGGGTTGTTTGGGAATTTTAATCCACAGCTTTTTTGACTTTCCACTCCGCATACCTTCGAATGCTTTGTTTTTTTTAACTTTAGCCGCATTAGCCACTACATCATTCAACAAAACTAAAATTCATCGAAGGCGAAGTTCTCAAGTTTAATTTTTTAAGCTTAAGCAAAAATTATTCGGTGAGAATGACTCTGATAAAACCGTTTTCAAAAAACAGACGCATTACCCAGGTTTTTGTCAAATCATCATTAAAATCGGCTCTTTTCAGTTTTCCGCCCAAAAATATTTCTTTGTTGTTAAATTCTTTTAAATCAATTTTTTGATCGAATAAAACGTATTCAAACGAATGGATGCCAGTTCCTTCAGTGTTTGTCGCCGTCACGCGCAAAGCTTTTTCGTTGTTTTTAACTCGACAAATATAATTGAGAGCCTGCGAGCAGTCATCTAAAAAACGGCGCGGCGGCAAAACAAACTCCTGCCCGATAAAACTGCTGACCGCACTGCCTAAATCCTTCCAAACCTCGGCTTCTTTGACCGGTTCGCCGAGTGCGGAGAACTGAAAAATTTTGCCTGCCAGCGCGAAAAGATAAAAATAACGAAGCTGCGCAAGCCGTTTTTTATCATCATCTATTTTCATCTGATCTAATAAACGTAATGACAGAGATGAAGATTTTTCCCAATCCTCTGTTTTCAAACCCTCAATTAAGTTTTTCCATTCAGTCTCAAAAATTTTTGTCAAAATCGGGGTTTGAGATTGTTTGGATTTATCAGTTTTAACTGGCTTTTGAATTTGTTTTGATCTACTCGCCTGATCTACGGTTTGAGTTTGCTTTGGCTTGCTTGCTTTATCAGGCGTCTGTTTGGGTTTAATATTTTTACCGGTTTTTTGACCCTGAATTATTTTGCCTGTTTTAACAGAAGTCTGCGCTTGCTTTGATCTACCGGTAGTTGAGCTTTTTTGTGCGATGATGCTGAAAACCGGAAAATACAGCAGAATCGTTAGCAAAACAAGTTTTCTCATGAAATTTACTTTTAGCGAACTGTCACCAAAATCTCTTTCGCGCCGCATCCGGATTCAAACGTAACTTTATATTCGCCTTTGTTTGCGCTGATTGATTTGATAACAAAAAATGCCTGCGAGGAAGAATCGCTAATCTCGGTTCCGAGCGTCACTTCGACATCGTTTTGACTGCTCGAAACAGCTTTAAGCTCGTCAAAATTACCTTTTCCGTCAAAAGTAATTAATACTTCTAAACTACCGCCATTATTGACGAGCGACACGTTTTCCTGGCTGACTTTTATACTGCATCGCGGAGATTGCTCGGTGGATGCGTTTATTTCAGTATTCACATCGGCGGCAATGCGTTGTCTTGTTTTACTTACATTTGAACTTTGATCTTCGCTCTTTTTATTCGATTCTTCTTTTCTTGTTTCAGTTTCAGTCAGGGAACTTACCTGTTCGGTTTTTGGCACGATAATAATTATCGGTTCAAAAAAAGGTTTTTTAGCGTTAGCAGAATTTGTTTCAGGCTCAGTAGATTTTATAACTGTTTCGGGAACTGCAGCTGTCTCTGTTAGCTTTTCTTTAATTTTTGGTTCAGATTTTAATTTCGTTTTAGTATTTAAGGTTAAAGTATTTTCTATTTTCGTTATCAAGATTGTTTCTTGCTGAGCTAAAACTTTTGGCGGCGGCGCTGTTTCGGTGTTAATCTGCGGACTACTTTCCGGCGCGGGAGTCGGCAAAGCTTCAGCGACTTTGACTTCAGACGTTTTGACTTCGGGCGCTAAAGTCGGTTCGATGTTCGAATTTTGTTTAAAACTTGTTTGCGCGACCGTTTTTGTCGAGTCTGTTTGAGTAGGCAAAACAGTATTGGCGACTGCCGAATTCGCGCCGATTTGAGCGTCTAAACCTTCCAGATTACCGTTAACTTTGTTGTAAAGTGATTCGATAACAATCCGTTTTGCCGCGCTTTGATCACCGTTTGTATAACTTTTAAGATAAGATGCGAGCGCGTCTTTTGATTTGCCGTCGGTTTCCAGCGCGGTTCCCAATTTCCACAGACTTGAACGCCACCACACGCTTTTTTCCGGCAAAACGCTGACCGCGCGTTTGAGCCGGACAACCGCTTCCGCCGGTTTGTCTTCCTGAAACAAAGCCCAGCCGCTGATTTCCTCGATTCTTCCGCGTAGAATACTGGAGAGCGTCTGTTTCGAAATTTCCGGGACAATGACCAATTCGCCACGGGTCATCGCGATTTTGCGGCTTTCGTAAAGTTCGTCAGCTAAAACTGCCGCTGCCGGAGCCGTTACTTCCAGAGACGGATCCACCGCGCCGACGGCGGATTTTGTAATTTCCAAAACTTTCGGCAGCCCGATTTTTTTCTCTAAAAGCTGATTGGCAACGAATATCTGGCGGTGAAGTTTCATTTTGTCTTCACCTCTCATAAATTCGTCTGCCGATTCGGTAATTGCCGCCGAATTTGACTCGGGCGAATCCAAATTTTGAAAAAATTCAAGCAGAGATTTTAATTTTTGAGCGTTGTCCGCGCTGTCCGCCGCCAGCGGCTGGAAAATACTGGCGCGTCGTTCCGGTCCGAGTAATTCAATAAAACCTTTTCCTTTTGAAAAAACACGCCCGCCCAGTTTTGTCTCGATCACGCCGTCTTTAAAGATAAAACTTTTTTTCAATTCGTCAGCGGCTTCACGGTAAAATCCGGCAGACATTCGGGCAGCGGCAATTTCATAATCAAGCGTCGGAAAATTTCCGTACTGTCGCGCCGAAAGCAGCGCGCGTTCCGCTTCGAGCGGACGTTTTTCCTGAAGAAGTCCCCGCCCCAGAGCGATTTGCGCCCATGTGTAGCGCGGTTCGACGGCAACGGCTTTTTCCGCCAGCTCGATTGCCCGCGCGCCTTGCCCACGCGCCGCATACCAATATGACGCGCCGACGAGAAGCGGTAAATTGTTCGCATTGTTCTCCAGAGATTTCGCCATTTCAGTTTCGGCTTCCGCTTTTTTATCGGCGTCAAAGAGAGCGAGAATCAAACCGGTTTGGGCTGAAGCGTCGCCTGCGTCTTTTGCCAGAATTTCACGATAAAGCGCGATTGCTTCATTCGGTTTTTCGAGCGAACGAAGCATTTCCGCTAAACTGCGTTTTGAAACTGTCGAGTTTGGATCGAGTTCCAGCGCTTTCGCATAAGCGTTTGCCGCCGCCTCCATCTGAAAATTCAGACGGCTTGCAAGTCCCAGAGTTTGGTAGGCGGCGGGCAAAGTCGGTTCAAGCGCAATCGCTTTATCAGCAATTCGCGTAGCTTCCGAAGCGTTTTCCGTGCCGAGGTAATACGTCGCTAAACCGAGCAGTTGTTTGGCATTACCTTCCGCTTTTTCTTCAATCGTCCGGGCGACTTCGAGAGCCGCCGCCGTCTGCCCGCGAAAAAAAAGATTGGTCGGAATCTGTAAAATTATTTCAGTAAACAGTTTGTCCGAAATCGGTTTAGGCGCGTCCGTGACGGCGCGCTTAAAAAGTTCGACACCGTTTGCCGTTTCACCCAGACGCAGTTTTCCATCCGCAGCTTCGGCGCGTGCACTGACTAAAAGCTCTGAAGCGCGAATTTTTTCACTCGAATCCGGAAAATTTTCAATAAATGTTTGCAAAGCCTTTGTTCTTTGAGACGCATCACTAGTTTTAAGCGCTTTTTCAAAATCAGCTTTTTCGCTTTCAGGATTTATTTTGGCTTTTGTGAAAGTTTGTTTTTTGTAAGTCTTCGGCGTAGCGTTCGGCGTTTGCGCAAAAATTCCGCCCGCTAAAATAATTAATAAAAACGAATATGTAAAAATTCTCTTGATCATAAAAATTAAGTTATTATTTAAATATAGAATGGTAAATAATATCACAGAATTGCATTTCCGCCCGCGCGGTTTTATGCTCAAACTATGAACGAACTCGACGAAACCTGGGCGCAAATGATGAACGAGGCAACCGCCAAAGCACACGTCGCGGGTCAGAGTGATGTTGTTGAGTACCTCCGGCTCAAGACATTCAACGACTCAATTCGCGCCGGCGGAGTGAAATGGCTTTTTAATTTGATGTCCGAAATTGCCGCTAAACTGAATCGAAATAATTTGCAAATAACAATCGAAGATGAAAGTCCGCATAGTTTCGCGGCAGGCAGCGCTACTCTGAATGGTTCGCTCAGGCGTTTTCGTCAGGGTGTCAGATGTCTTTCGGTCGAAGCGGGTTGGACGCGGACACCAAACGACGGTTTTATGCGCGGCAATGTGCTGGCGGGAGCGCGAATCAGCCATTTTGGAATTGCCAGACACAACGCCGAATTAATTTTAGTCAACGGAAAAGAAGCGGCGACAGCTTGGTTTATAATTGACAAAAACGGCGAGCGAGTCTTGCTTGATGAAAATCATCTGAACAAACATTTTCAGATTTTTCTTAATACAATTTAATAATTGTGAAGACAAATTAAAGAAGATAATAATACAAAAGCTTTATTAGTCTTTATATAAAATTTTCTTCGCGTCTCTTACGTAACTTTGCGTAATCCTTTGCGTTACTACCGTTTATCAAAAATAGGAGAACAAGTTGTCGGAAAAAGTTTATCGTGATTCGGTTCACAACATTATTCGTCTTAAAACGGACAGCGCCGAAGGCAAACTGCTCGCCCGTCTGATTGATACGGCGGAGTTTCAGCGTCTGCGGCGAATTAAGCAGCTTGGACTCGCGCTTTTTGCGTACCAAGCCGCTGAACATTCGCGTTTTACGCACAGTCTGGGCGCGCTGCATCTGGCGACGCGCATTTTAGATAAACTCGAAACAAAATACGAAATTTCCGGTGAAGCGCAAACCGCCGTCAGGGTTGCCGCGCTCCTTCACGACATCGGACACGGCGCGTTTTCACACGTAATTGAAACAATTCTCAATTTTCATCACGAAGATTTTACAATCGAAGCCGTTTTGAGCAACGAGACCGAGGTCGGGCAAGTTCTAAATGAATTTTCTCCGGCTCTCGCCGAAAATGTCGCTGACATTATTCGAGGGAATTTTCGCCCCATCGCGCTGGCGCAGCTTGTTTCTTCGCAACTCGATGTTGACCGGATGGATTACCTCTTGCGCGATTCG